>NZ_JAYMEU010000058.1:0-4963 GCF_037029575.1 Alteromonas sp. CH_MED4-4
GACTGATATCGGATTTTGAAGCCTTAAAAAGATCGGTCAACCGATCATGAAAATATTCTTAACTGATCGGCATTACGGCTTAGGCCGCGTTTTTTTGAAATGTTAGCTCTGCTTGTACGATTGTCTATTAAGACTCGCCAGCGTGGACGCCTTTCATCGAACGGCCAGAAGGATCTGCGTTGTTTTTAAAGCTCTCATCCCACTCAAGTGCTTCTGCTGTACTACACGCAATAGATTTACCGCCTGGCACACAGCGCGCTGCACTTTCTTGAGGAAAGTAGCTCTCGAAAATAGTGCGGTAGTAGTAGCCTTCTTTGGTGTCTGGTGTGTTAACTGGGAAGCGGAATTCCGCTGTTGCAAGTTGCTGATCAGTCACTTCGTTTTCAACGAAATCGCGAATTGAATCAATCCAAGAATAACCTACACCATCACCAAACTGCTCTTTTTGACGCCACAGTACTTCTGCTGGAAGGGTTTCGCCGTTATCAAACGCTTTACGAAGGATCCACTTCTCCATTTTTCCATCTAGACACATTTTGTCTTGTGGGTTTAAACGCATAGCTACGTCAATGAAGTTCTTATCTAAGAATGGAACACGAGCTTCTACACCCCATGCCGATGTGGCTTTGTTAGCACGCGCACAGTCAAACATATGTAGACGATCAAGTTTACGTACCGTTTCTTCGTGGAATTCTTTGGCGTTTGGCGCTTTATGGAAATACAGGTAACCACCAAAAATTTCATCAGAACCTTCACCCGATAGCACCATTTTAATGCCCATCGCTTTAATCTTGCGTGTCATTAAGTACATTGGAGTAGCGGCGCGGATCGTTGTTGTATCGTAGGTTTCCAAGTGATAGATAACATCACGGATGGCATCTAAACCTTCTTGAATGGTAAAGTGAATTTCATGGTGTACGGTGCCAATCATGTCGGCCACTTTCTTCGCTGCCTTAAGGTCAGGTGCTCCTTCAAGACCTACAGCAAAACTGTGCAGGCGAGGCCACCATGCATCTGTCTTGTCTTCGTCTTCAACTCGCTTTGCAACGTACTGCGCAGCGACAGCTGAAACCAGTGAAGAGTCCAAACCGCCCGATAGAAGTACAGCGTATGGAACGTCAGACATCATGTGTGACTTCACAGCTTTCTCGAATGCTACACGTAGCTCTTCTAGGTTGCTGGTGTTGTCTTTTACGTTGTCGTATTCCATCCAGTCGCGTTTGTAGTACTTGGTGATTTTACCTTCTTTGCTCCACAGGTAGTGGCCAGGAGGGAACTCACTGATTGTCTTACATACGCCTGCTAACGCTTTCATTTCAGATGAAACATAGAAGTTACCGTGTTCATCGTAACCGGTATAAAGCGGAATAATACCAATATGGTCGCGGGCAATAAGGTAAGCGTCTTGTTCTTCATCGTATAGAATGAACGCAAACATACCCTCTAGTTCATCGATAAAGTCGATGCCTTTTTGCTGAAAAAGCGGAAGAATAACTTCGCAATCAGAACGGGTTTTAAATGGGTACGGCTCATCTAGATTAGCAGCAAGTTGCTTGTGGTTGTAAATCTCGCCGTTAACGGCAAGAATTTGTTTATCGTTTTGGCTGATAAGAGGCTGCGCCCCTGTATCAACGTCGACAATCGCCAATCTTTCGTGACAAAGAATGGTATTGTCATTATTCCAGATACCCGACCAGTCAGGGCCACGGTGGCGCAAAAGTTTTGATAAATCGAGGGCTTGGGTTCTGAGTTCAGACACATCGGTTTTGATATCAAGGATACCGAAAATACCACACATATAACGGATTCTCTCTGTTCACTTGTTGAAAAAAATAATAGAAGTTTTTTCTGTCGGTACTCGCGTACGAGTGGGCGATGATTTGTTGTTATTCTTATTCGCGTGCCCCTGAATGTGCCAGTCTGACAGGAAATTGCAAGTACATTATGATGAGAAAATGGAAATTCTTATTCCATTTATCCCAAAATAGCCGTTTATTAACATTTTTATCCTAATTCCATGCAAAGGTAAGCTTATGAATGCGGTAAGCAGTGCTTAATATAGAGGGAAGTGAGTTCAAATATAGAGGGTAGTAAATTAATGCGGGTCAATAAAAAAGGGTTTCAGGAAGAAACCCTTTATTAACGATAAAGAAGACGCGGCCTTCTTTGCGTTTTTACGTCAAAGTGTTTTAGTTTTGGCGCTGGAACTCGCTTGCTTCATTCCACTTCGGCCAAGCCTCTGCATTTGCAACACCTACACCCACATCAAACAGCATTTGCGTGTCTTGTACGATACCGCTTAAATCCCAATCGTCACGATACTGATCGCACACTTGGTGATAGCAGCCCGTAACAATGACATTCATACGTTTTCTGTATTTGGCTGTCTCTTCATCTGCTGGTTCATTTCCGCCTTCAGCGTACAGTGCTGGAACACCTTGCTTGGCAAAGCTGAAATGATCTGAGCGGTAGTAGTACCCAGCTTCTGGTCTGTCTTCCTGAGTCAGTGTACGGCCTTGCTTAGCCGCAGCGGCTTCAAGATAGTCTTCCATTTCTGACTTACCCATGCCTACAACGGCAACGTTTTTGGTTTTACCTAATACGTTCATTGCGTCCATGTTGATATTAGCAACCGTATTTTCAATCGGAATAACAGGATTGCTTGCATAATATTTACTGCCTAACAGCCCTTGCTCTTCAGCAGTTACTACTAAAAATGATACCGAGCGTTTTGGTGCAGGCGTCAACTCTGAGTATGCTTTGGCCATGGCTAGAATAGCCGCAGTGCCCGTGGCATTATCATGAGCGCCATTATAGATTTGGTCGCCTTCTTTGCTCTCATCTTTACCCAAATGATCCCAATGTGCCGTGTAGATAATATGCTCATCAGGAAACTCTGCGCCCGGCAGAGTCGCGATAACGTTGTTGCTCTCTGACTTTTTGAAGGTGTTGTTAACCGTAACCGATGCTTTGATATCCATTGCTTTGTTGTAAGGACCTTGCATGGAGTTTGCTTTCTCTTGGTCAAAGTCGAGCCCTGCATCAGCAAACACTTTTTTCGCCGCATCTAACGTTAACCAACCTTCAACAGCCACACGACTTGCTCCTTTGTCGGCACTTACTAGGCCGTACTGCGGACCGCTCCAGCTGTTAGCAACAACTGACCAGCCGTAAGAGGCAGGGGCTGTTTCGTGAACAATAATGGCGCCAGCAGCGCCCTGACGGCTCGCTTCTTCATATTTGTAGCTCCAACGACCGTAGTAGGTCATCGTTGTGCCTTGAAACTTACCACTTTCTGGATTTTCAAATCCCGGGTCATTAATTAGCATGACGACGGTTTTGCCTTCAACATCTAACCCTTCGTAGTCGTTCCAGTCGTACTCTGGTGCATTCACACCATAGCCAACGAAGACTAATTCTGAATCTTCGAGCGACACTGAGCTCTGTTCTCGCTTAGAAGAGGCAACCATTTGCTCTTTATACGCGAAGTTATTGTCGCCAATAGTCATGGTCATATCTGGGTCAGCAGTAATTTCCATAAGGGCTACTTTTTGTAAAAAGCTATCCCCGTTACCCGGTTTAAGCCCCGCTTTGGTAAATTCACTAACCAAGTATTCAATGGTTTTCTTTTCACCTTCAGTCGTCGGTAAACGGCCCTCAAACTCATCTGAAGACAGTACCTTTAATGGCTCGCGAATATCGGCGTCTGAAATATTGTTGTAAACACTGTCAAAGTTAGACGCCACAGGCATCTGTTTTTTCGCAGACTGATCTTGTGACGCGCTGTCGTTGTTAGGTGTGCAAGCACTTACGCCCAGAAGGGTAGGTACAAGCAATGGCAAAAACATTTTTTTCATTGTTAGTCTCTGTTTGCTCTACAATACTTGCTCAGTATAGAGAAAACCCCAGAGCGAACCAATAGTTGATATGCAATCAGACTCAATCCCTTTCTGTAAAGACTACTTAAAAAAACACGCAAGTTATCCTGTAACCATTCTTTTAGATGAACTCGGTTTAATGAGTCATAGTAAGTTTCCATCTCCTGATGTGCTAAATGAACTTACATCTAGATATCACAAGCAATGGACGGGGCCTTTATTTCAAGGACAGAGTCAGTTTTCAGAAGATGAACAGCGTTACTATGAAACGATTATTAGTGAAGATGGGGTTGTCCCTACCAGAGAGCAAAGCTGGCACGATTTGTTTAATGCACTGATCTGGCTGCAATTTCCCAAAACAAAATCCTTATTAAATGAACTGCATATAAGCGATATCGAGGCGTACGGCGTAAACCCTCGCACCGCACGTCGCAATCGGATTACCCACTTTGATGAGTGTGGCGTGGTGCTGGCGATAGAAGAGCCCAAACCAAGTGGCGTTGAATCGCTAGAAGTTTTCCTACAGCAACTGGCCACCCATGAATGGGAACAGGTATTTCTAGCAAATCGAGGGCGTTGGCATGCTGAAGTAACGCCCTATGTATTTGGGCATGCGAATTTAGAAATGATGCTGAACCCGTTTATTGGGCTTACTGGAAAGTGGCTCGCGGTTTCAGTGCCTCAAGGATTTAGTGAGCTCGATAAATGGCAACAACGCGCCGTACTCGACGATGCAATGTCAGCCCGAATTTCAGCACTCGATGCTTTTCAGATCACACCGCTCTTAAAGCCCCTTCCTTTGTTAGGCGTGCCTTTATGGCATTCACCGCAGGATGCGAAGTTTTATCAAAATAAAGATTATTTCAGGCCGTTACGACAAGGGGCTAAGCCAACTAAACAGCTGCCGCTGTGGGTGTAATACCAATCCGCATAGATCATTACCCACTCAGAAGGCGCTGGCAAGTTTCCTAGCAAAGCGTGGGAATGCAGGAATGGCTGTTCCCTTTCAATTCCCAGAATGAAGCTAGGAAGCTTGCCAGACCTTCCCGAAGGGCGAGTTTAAAATGTCCGTACTCTTTGTTGTG
>NZ_JAYMEU010000059.1:0-4371 GCF_037029575.1 Alteromonas sp. CH_MED4-4
GCAGCACCAGTGATCATGTTTTTAACGTAATCAGCGTGTCCTGGGCAGTCTACGTGTGCGTAGTGACGAGTAGGAGTGTCATATTCTACGTGTGAAGTAGAAATGGTGATACCACGTGCTTTCTCTTCAGGCGCGTTATCGATTTGATCGAAAGCCTGTGCGTTACCGCCGTAAGTTTTAGAAAGAACTGTAGTGATAGCTGCAGTTAGGGTAGTTTTACCGTGGTCAACGTGGCCGATTGTACCCACGTTTACGTGGGGTTTCGTACGTTCAAACTTTTCTTTTGCCATTTCTATTATCCCAGCAAAGTTACATTAAAAAATTTAGAAATTTTACATGAGCTGGGGAGAAATAAACTGGTGCTGATAGGCAGATTTGAACTGCCGACCTCACCCTTACCAAGGGTGCGCTCTACCAACTGAGCTATATCAGCACTGATTTGGAGCGGGCAGCGGGAATCGAACCCGCATCATCAGCTTGGAAGGCTGAGGTAATAGCCATTATACGATGCCCGCAATCCTAATTCTCTGGCCACCTCATAGAGAAAGTGGTGGAGGGGGCAGGATTCGAACCTGCGAAGGCTGAGCCGGCAGATTTACAGTCTGCTCCCGTTGACCGCTTGGGTACCCCTCCAGATTGATGGTGCCGACTGCCGGAATCGAACTGGCGACCTACTGATTACAAGTCAGTTGCTCTACCAACTGAGCTAAGTCGGCACTACATCAAGTGGGTGCGCATTCTAGAGTATTGTTTAACTCTGTGCAAGTGTCTTTTTGAAAATTTTTCAATTTTCTTTTTTGACCAATTTTTCAACTAATCAAAAACTTACGTCGATGTTCCCTTTAGAAGTTCACTTCGAGCGTAGCGGGCAAGACCCTGCATCACCAAATGAGCGAGGCGCATGTTATCAGCAGATTTTAAGAATGCAAACACTTTTTTGTCTCCACCCCCTAAAATTATGTCAAATTCGGTTTGTTTGCTTGATATGTAATCAACTGCGCTCAAATAAACACCATAAAGGGCAGCATGACACCCTGTTGCCACACAATCTTCTGTATCGGTCCCCACGCCAAAGGTGGTCGGAATTTCATCATTCGCGAATACTTTTTTAGTTGAAGCAACCAATGCATTACGCATTACTTGAAAACCAGGTATGATCCAACCGCCTAAATGTTGACCATCCACCACAAAATCAACCGTTATTGCCGTACCTACATCCATAACAAAAAATGCTTTTTTTGACTTTTCTGCAGCACAGACCATGGCGAGCCATCTATCAACGCCCATTTTTTGAACATTCGCGTAACTATTTTTTATGCCGAAGGCTTCTTTCTCGGTGTGCTTTTCTACAAAAATAATATTTCGCTCATTACACATGGCGGATATTTCATCAACCAGCTCCTGATTTCTTACTGAAGCTATATATAAATGGGAAATTTTTTTCTGAGAATCAATAAAAGAGAAAAGAGAATTGGCATCTTCGCACGCATTAGGCTCTTCTTCTGCGTGACAAAGCAGTGAATATTTTATTCGGGTGTTACCGATATCCACTAATATGACGTGGTTTTCTTCAATGTTGTTCATATTTTTGGTTTCAATCGCAAAGCAATGCGTAAAACGAACGGATAAAATGCTATTTAAAAATCACAAAGATGAACTACGAAGTACTTTTATTATAAAAATGGTCAAAATCTTCGTAGCTCAGCTATAAAGCAAAACAAAAATAAAACGTTAATTGCCTCTAAGGCTAACTTCGCCGCCGTGGAAACGGGTAATACCGTCTTGCGTTTCAACAAGAAGCGCGCCGCTGGCGTCCACGCCCCTATCAATTCCGGAAAAACGCTTCTCACCCATTTGTAAAACAATGCGTTTATCGGCGTATAAGTCGAGCGCTTCCCAATATGCTGTGAATGGCCCGAAGCCCTGCTGGGTAAATTTAGGTAAATAAGACCATAGCGATTTAATAATTTCCGCCGCTAAAGCATTTCTATCTGGGATAGTGCCTAAATAAGAAGCAAGATCGCTATGAGGTTGACCAACATCATATTGATTATCGGGTACGCAAACATTTAAACCTATGCCGATAACACTATGCGCTGTAGCGCCTATTTGCCCTTCTACTTCAATAAGTACGCCCGCAAGCTTTTTACCTTGCAAATAAATGTCATTCGGCCATTTAAGCTCGGCGTCTTCTACGCCAAACTCTTTAAGTGCATCGCAAACTGCCAAGCCTACCAATAAAGAAAGTCCTGCCATGCTTTGATAACCGTCGGGAAAAGACCAGTACATAGAAAAAGTTAGACTTCCGCCAACTGGCGCTAACCATGAGCGCCCGTGTCTACCGCGTCCATCGGTCTGAATTTCAGCGAAAACAACATCGCCGTTTTCAAGATCTTCTCTTGTACTCGCTATACGCTTCTTCATTTCTGTATTGGTGGAAGGCAATACCGACTCCACATCAATAACCGCTCGTTTTGTATTGCCTAAATGGCGTTTAATGCTGTCGGCGCTTAACAATGGAAAACCTCGTTCTAAACGGTAGCCTTTACCTTTTACTTTAAATACATCCAGCCCCCAATCGGCGAGTTGGGAGATATGGCCTGCTACTGCTGTACGCGAGAGGCCTACTTGCTGTGCAATGGTTTCACCGGAGTGGAATTGGCCGTCGGACAACAAAGCGAGAATATGTTTTCTTATAGCTTTTGATGCTTGTCTCATAGCGAAATAAGTCCTTTGCTTCCTAATAAGCGTACTTCTGGCTCAAGCTGTATGCCAAACTTTTGATGTACGCTTGCTATGATATCTTTTGCCATGGTTAGTACGTCGCTTCCGGTGGCACCACCTAAGTTTGTAAGAACCAATGGCTGTGTAGGGTGGCATCGTACTTTATTCAAAGTTTTGCCTTTAAAACCTGCTTGGTCAATAAGCCACGCCGCAGGTATTTTTATTTGTTCGTTTTCAGTGGGTGGCAAATCTGCACTCTGACTCAATACAAAATGAGGGACTGAATCATATTCTTGTGCAATCGCTTGATAGATTGCTTTTGAAACCACTGGGTTTTTGAAAAAGCTTCCTGCGTTACCTAGCTCGTTCGGGTCCGGAAGTTTGCTCTTCCTTATTTCAATTACCTTACTATATACCTTTTCTGGTGTAGGCTCAGTAAGCGCGGCTAGTTCGCCATAGCTAGTTTCAAGTTCGTAGTGCTTGGGTAATTTAAAGTTAACGTGAGTGATCAGCACCTTGTTAGCGAGTGCATGTTTAAACACACTATCCCTGTAACCAAATTGACAGTCTTCATTGCTCAGCAGCACTTGTTCGCCAGTTTCAAGAAATACGCATTCTACTTTGTCGATTAACGTATTCACTTCTCGTCCGTACGCACCAATATTCTGAATTGGGCATGCGCCTACTGAGCCTGGTATTAAGGCGAGATTTTCGAATCCATACCACGTCTCTTTCATACACAGGGTGACGAAGTCATGCCAGTTTTCACCTGCACCTACACGTAAGTAATGGTGACTTTCAGTATCAAAATGGCTTATTCCCTTAATCTCGTTAACCAGAATTGTACCGTCAAAGTCGTCAGTGAAGACTGAATTGCTTCCACCGCCCAATATATAAATGGCTTTGTTATTGTTTTTAGAAGTTTTGAAGATAGACAGGAATGAAGTAACGTCGCTAAACGACTGGATAGAATCACAAGAAGCGGCGAGGCCAAATGTGCTGTATGGTTGTAGTGAAGGCATAGAGTTTTACGAACTGCGAACAATTCGCTAATGGTAGGGTAACGAAGCAGCAAATAAAAGCGCAAAGAAGGAATAATATTGTTGCCAATATTGCTAAGCGCTAGAGCATTACCACTTTCATTCGTTAAAGTGAGAAAACGGAAGCTAGCGCTTATACGTAAATACAGAGAACTTACTGCTCTTTGGCTTTATAACCAATACGAAACCCTCCCCAATGTTTACCGTTCACATATATCGGTGCAGATAGATCATGCATGACCTCACCTGTATCTCGCTTGTAAGTTTGTAGCAAGAAAGTAGAGGTATTGCTGCCACAACGACTTCCGGTTTTGTCATCGAATATCCGTTTCGTTCTGTTATTTGCTAAATCCGTATCGTAATTACCAGTAAGGGGCTGACTAAACTTCTTGTTGTGGGTAGGAAAGTAACCATTTACGTCAACTGCGCCGGCATAAATAATGAAACTATGTGTTTCTAATAAAGGTTCTTGGATAGCGGGAAGTACGTCGTCGGTGAACTTATCAAAAGGTGTCGTGTGCTTTATAGGATGAGACTGTAACTAATTTTGTGTAACTGCCTATCTCAATTTACTCTATAGAGAGTTAAGGATAGGCAGATGAACATG
>NZ_JAYMEU010000005.1:0-186309 GCF_037029575.1 Alteromonas sp. CH_MED4-4
GTTTTATTATCGAGTTCGAGGAACGCCTCGAAAAGCATATTAACTAATGGCAGTTACACAGAATCTGTTACAGGCTCTTTGTTTGTATTGACTTGCTCCTCCCATAAAATCGTACCAACTTAACCCTTGTTGTGCATAATACTCCATTAAAGCAAGATGCAGAATATAACCAGGCTTAATATGCTTAGATGCAAACTCAAGGTTTACTCCAGAGCAGTAAAAAAAGACCGCGTCTTTTTGTACGAAGTTGAGTGTATACCCTAGCAAAGCATCTCCTGCTGTAACTTTTGCTATTTCACAAAGCTTGCCATTACTTATCAAAAAGTTCTTAAGCGTGCCTTTGAAGACCTTATTTTCAAATCCGCTCCCAAAGGTAGAGTCTCCCCACCGCTTTATGTGAAGTATTTCTAATTGCTCTAGAAATGAGAGTTTTTGTTCTAAACATTCAGCAATTGTCACTTTAATTGGACCAAAGCGAAGACGTACTTCTTTTATACTCCTTCTTAACTTGCTTCTACTATTAGCTGAAAGGCGAGAGATTAGCTGCTCTATATTAAGTTCTGGTGAAAGGGAACGACGAAAACCATATGAAATATGAGCGTCATTGCGTAAGTCGCTCAAGTATTTTTTGGGAAAAAGAAATTCACATGTCATTGAAACATTAAGAATATCGAAATTTTGGCTTTTTAGTTCTTTTAATAGTAAATCAAAGAAACGGTTTTGATTTTCAGGTAAGCCAAATGACGTGTTGTACTCTATCCACACTTGGTCGTTATCAGAACAACCAGTTTGGTTAATATGGGCTAACTTAAAAGTCAGCCCATATTTCTTTTTAAAGCTCTCACCGATTAACGCAAAGTGACTCACTGTACTTTGTTCGTAGAGCAAAAACATATGAACCGGAAATGTCTTTTGGCAAAACCATGCTTTGAGAAACCCCTCACTCAAAAACGGCGAAAAGTTATCACAGTTTACTTCATGTAAGACAGTGGAGAGTTGCTCCCAAGTTACATTTGTTAGCCATTGTGTTTCTTCCATGTACTAATTTTTTACGTCTTTTGAAATACGCTCGTACAAAGATAAATCTTCTTTATTTAACCCCGACTTCTCTACCTTAGCTAATGCCTTTTGAGCTTGGGTCTTCTCGTTTAGATGCATATATGCGTTTGCTAATAAGAGGGTGTTAGCGTCAGAACTCGCATTATTTGAGAAGTTTGTTATTTCATTGAAACGATTCAAAGAGGTTAAAATTCGAAATAGCGTATCTAGATACTCTTGGTTTGAATCGTTTGACTTGACTACACTCTTAGCAACTTCGAAAGCTCTGTCGTCTTTCCCTTCAAGGTGTAACACCCACGCATAGTTATTTAATAAATCAGAGTTGCCACTTGATTGACTTACTATGTCTTCAAAAATAGCTATCGACTTATCGTTATCTTTTCCTATCAAAGACTCGGCTAAAAGCGCTTTTATCGATATATCGTTAGGATGTAGTTTGAGGTGCTCTATAAGAATACTGTTGTCGACGGTACCTCGTTTTAGATTAAGTACATGAAGTAATTTTAGCGTGTGGGAGTTACTAGTCTCTCTGTAAGCTTTTGCAAGTAACGATTCAGCTTCGTCTAAATTATTTTGCTTAATAGCGTACGAACCTCTAAGGTAATCTAATAACCCTGATGGCAGGTTAGGTTTTTTCTCAATCTGTCCAATCTTATATTTCGCTTTAGATAAGTTCCCAGCGTAGATGTAGAGTGAAGCAAGCTTTGCATCCAGCGCAAGGCTTTCTTTTCGACGCTCAAGAGAGTGAGGGACCTGCTCCAGCACTGAGATAGCTTCTTCAATTTGGCCTGCTTTCTCAAGATAAGTTGCAAGTGCAATGTTCGGGCGAGTGCTATCCGGGAACTGTATATTCCATGCCTTGACCACTTCCCTTGCTTGATTTAAGTCATTCGAGCGACCCGCTAGATAAAATTGTAATTCCCAATACTGATTGATTAGTTTTGCCTTATCGGCATCTACAGAATTCATAACCCTTTGAGCAAGTTCATTTGCTCCTTGAGTAGCGAAAATGCCCGCTTTCATTAATTTGAAAAGAACATTGTCATCAAATTCAGAAATGGCGTTATCAATATAGCTATGCAATTTTGATTCGTATTTCTTATTTTTTGAAAGTGTTTGGAAGGCTAGGTATAGCTTCAACACAATGACATCGTTGAGGTTATTCTCTAATATCTTATCTAAAGATTTCAGAGCTCCTTCGTAGTCTTTATTCTTCGCTGCAGACTGAGCCATAAACATATGAGCAGCCCTGTTTGTGGGCAAAAGTTCCAAAGTGCCTTCATAAACTGATCTAGCGCTATCTCGGTCTCCTTTAGCAATAAAGATGGCAGCCTTGTAGTTCATGACCTTTACTTTATCATTTGTTCTCTCTAACCACTTGTCTACATAATTTAGAGCTTCACCAAATTGAGCTTTATTCATCATCATTGCGACTTGAATGAGATTATAAGTGTTATCCGAAGTGTCGCCCGGTTTACTCAGTGTTTCAGAGCTTCCTTCACGTGCTAACTCGATAAGCCCGCTAAGAACCCTTGCTCTAGGAGATTCGCTCTGTGCCAGCTTTGATTGTAGAGTCACCCATTCTCTAGCATGACTCTCAGTTCCCACAAGTTGTCCAATGGTTGATACATCCAGTTCTGAAAGTGTTTCTTGAGTTGCTAAGGTTTCTAGAGCATCGTCAGTGATACCTAATTTAACTTTGGTAGCAACAAGCATCGTATTTGCTAGTTCATTGCCCGGGTCCATATTTGTTGCTTTTTCAAAGCTACTTAATGCTGATTCGTAATTCTGAGAGTTAAACTCTAAAAGCCCTTTTGTTAACGAAACAGAAGGTAAGTTTATCCCGTAGGTATCAGCTAAGGATATGGCGTTATATGCCTCAACATTTTTATTTTCGCTTAATAAAATTAAACTATTAAGGTAATTAGCCATTGGGTTTTTAGAAAATCTCGCAAGAACAGGGGTTACAAGTTCTTTCGCTTTTTTAAAGTCATTATTAACTAGCAAAGCTTGAGCTAATGGCAAATTGATGTTCAATACGTTAGGGTTATTTTTCTTATACGCATTATAAACTGTTATCATTCCGTCAATATTATTCGACCGCCTTAATAGATCGCCCATCACAAGCAGTTCAATATCGGATGTGGAATTGTCAATTAGTGGTGAAACATCTAAGCTTGTAAGAGTGTTGCTATTAAATGCTTCAAAGACGCTAAATACGGCTGTGTCGCCTTCTATTCTTTCTAAATCTATAGAGTTTGATAGTGCGACGCTAGACCACGCTTCTGCCAACATACAATCGCGACAAGTACTGTTTTTATCTATAAGTCTTTGGTAACTGCTATCAAAACTAAGGATAGCTATTTGTGCGTTTAAACTCTCAGCTTTGCTCTGTTCGGATGGGGTTAGCGCTTCAATATCTACTTTTTCGAGTTGCTGTTTGGCGCCAATTGTGTTGCCATTTAGTAAGTAAACTTCTGTAAGCAATAGCCTGAGGCCAGGTGTTGGCTCCTCACTCATCGCTTGTTTAATTAATACTTCAGCCTCTCTTGATTGCCCTTTCTCAAGTGCAACTTTGGTTTCTTGAATGTAATCTTGGTGAGCCTTTGGTGTGCATCCAATACAAGTTAATAGAGCGAGCGCAGCAAATTGAATATTTTTTTTTAGCATTTTAAAACTTCTAACGTCCGTGAGTTTACCTTGATAAAGGTATCGTGCTTTTTAATAAGTGACAAGAAGTATTAAGATAGTATAAAAAAAAGCCGGATTAAAATCCGGCTTTTCTTATAAAGACAATGATTACTTTTGCTTTCTACGGCGAGCTGTTAAGCCCAAGCCCAGCAAGCCGAATGCAGCCATCGCTAACGTAGTAGGCGCTGGAACAAGCGTTGATTGAACAGTTGATGATTGAGAAATTGTTAACTGATAAGTACCAGCACTAACATTTGCCCAGCCTGACGTGAAATCTACGTTGTTACCTGAACGAACGATTAGGTCGCCTAGTCCAGGTTGGTCAATTGCGATATCGTTAAATGTCACGCTTGATGGACCACCTGTAAGAGATACTGTGTTTCCAGTGTTAAAGCTCACTAACTCAATTCCAAATGTCGCTTTAGCTGTAGATGTAGCTGTTCTTAAACTATCATTAGCGATATCCGGCGAGATAAATGCATCAACCAGATAATCCATCAGTGCACTGAATCGCACATTAATATCTGTCAACATATTGAGTGTAAACGTGGTAAGAATATCATTCGCGATATTACTATTGGCACCCGCGCTTTCATTGTTACCAGCAGCAATACCCGCATCCGCATATGTAAATCCGGTAGCACCAGAACCAATCGCACTGCCTGAAACTTGAGCGTCAGCCACTGAGTAGTAAAACGCGTCACTCGCAACCAAATTGCCACCATCAACAGATTGGCCATTATTGGTAAGACCTAAAACTCCGCAAGATGAACCTAGGCAAAGTAAGTCTGCATCAGAATCTGCTGTGGCAGAAGCTTGTGAATCTAAGTCTGAGTCTGAAGCACCATTGTTGTCAGTGAAAGTGCTTGTTGATCGTGAACCACCCGGAAGGATAGAAATAAAGTCAAGAGGATTAACTGGATCAGGTACCAAGTCGCCATCAGTATCGATTTGAACAACAAGATCATTTAATTCTAAATAAGCTGTTGCAGATACCCCAGCAGTCGCATTTGAAGCTGTAACAAGAGCTCCCGCAATCGCTGCATATTTGATAGTTGTTGCAAATTTCATTTTCCACGCTCCGTTGTTTTGAACAGTAGGTCTGTTATACGTTGTTAACATAAGCATGCAACGTGCCATTTTTTAAGTATTTGATTATTATGGTTTTATTTCATTCGCGTTTGCGTGTTGTAAAATTTTTAGACACTAATTGATATTTTGAAGGAGAGATGACATTACAAGGATCAAAATAAGATTTAAGTTCAGGGAGCTCAAAAGGTAGCGGTAGATGCTGTCGATTGAGAAAGTGATTGGAAAGCGTAGACATTCTATACTGAAGGAAGCCCATGGAAGCACACTTAAGCATTATTTCTTGATAGCAAGCTAAAGCTTGTTCTTCTTCCTTCTCTTTTTGTCTATCCCATGAAAGAGATAATACACACTCCATTGTTCTTTCATTTATAAGGGTTACTGAGATTGGACTTTCTAAACTATACTTCTTACATGTTTCACTCATGATAGAAGTAATTAATTTAAAATCTTTGCTCGATATTTCAGAGCAGGGCGCGCCCCATAGCAAACCTACTTTGTCTTGACTTGGATTGGGCACGTTATCTGTTAACTTCTGAAGGTTTCTCCAATAAATGGTTCGAAGAAATTCATTGCTAGGAGTCCCTTGTTTTATTTTACATAATTCTATTAGGCTCTTTCTCAGAGCAAGTTTAGCGCCTATTTTTCTGGCTATACCACTATTACTGGAAACTAGTTTTTTAACTAAAGCTCTATTATATTTAGGAGTAATAGACAGCGTTTTCTTAATAAAGCTGAGCTTTTCTTTGTCAATGAATAAAGGTTTTACACCTAGTTTTTTCATCGCGGTCTTAAGATCTTTAATATGCGCTTTGACTTGGTTTTTAGTTCCGTACATCCCTCCTGAAAGCGTCCAATCATCTAAACCGAATTTGCGGATCAATTTGTTTAACTCTTCGTAATCATACGATTTAATTAGATTTGGAAATTCTACAGCAAGTAATTGGAGTGTCTTCATGTTGTTTCCAATATGTGCAGCACTGTGTATGGTGTTTTGTTTTCTCAGGATTGCACAAGTATCAATCATTTGATCAATATCTTCTTCTTTGAATGGTATGAAGTAAGCAACGAAACAATCAGGTTTTTTCAAAAGCTTAATTGTAAGGCTTGTTACAATTGAAACATTATTTTGAATCACGAGACCTGTCAGGTCAGGGCCGATGCTATAGGTTCTGGTTGCTATTTTCCCGTCAATTTCAAATGACGTACCATCGGTTGATGTCACAAAATGTGTAGGTGCTTCTTCTTTATTGTTGGGAGTGATAATTTCTGCATGCAGAATATTCTTAGCGTGCTCAGCGAGTGGAGTATGACCAAAACCCCGTTCAAGATAGTTTCCGGTGACGCTTGCAAATTTTGGCGCTCCAGTAGTGTCATGTATATGGATATCACCGTTTTTTATTAAAAATTCACTAATGGCTTCTTGTGATACTCCTGGTTCTACTGTTATGTGTCCACTTGATTTCTTGTAGTAACTTATTCTTTTAAATTCACTTAAATCCAAGGCAATACAATTTGAAGCGTAGGGCTCTTTACCTCCATAACCTAAGTTGGCGCCTCTACTGTAGGGGTGAACAGCAAATCCATTGCATTTTGCAAGTTCTATTATCTTAATTATTTCCATATATCGCGAAGAGCCATCGGATTCGGAAGGGTATGGTTTAACGACCAATATAGCTGAATTTTTTTCTGGATACGTGATGTACGCATCGTTAGTGTCGACAAATAATATCTGTGATGACCGAAAGCCAGAAGTTAGTAGAAGGTTTTTCAGTTGCTCAAACCCAAAGTCTAATGTTCTCATAAATAGTTCCTAACGCGCCTGAAAACTGGAATGCAATGTATTTGGTAAAGAGCACCAGGCTCGGCAAAAGTAATTAGAGTGTTTAGACGCTTCTCTAGTCTCGAGGATACTTCTCAACTTGATGCTGTATGTTTTTCAACATTATTTTAAAGCTAGGCCTTAAATTAGCGTAGAGCAGTGATGGATTGATATAATAGGGTGCACGCCTACCATGATAGTCAATAACGGGACCAACCTGCTCAAACTGAATGCCCACAAACCTCATACTTCGGGCAAGACGTGGTTCCATCATAACATACGTATGTTTTATATTATTGTGCATAACTAAAGCAGCAGCAGAGAAGTAAAGCCCGATGGCGATAAAGGGGAAACACCTTAATTCATTTTCAGAGTACGTATGTTCATTAATTACACCTGTCGCAGCACCAGAAAACCGGTCCATCTGACGCTTCCGAAACTCAAGTGGAACTGCGAGTCGAGATATCTCGCAAATGTCTTTCCGTGCAAAGTTACGTGGGTTCAGAGTTTCATGAGTAATTGAATTAATGCAGTATTTCTCAATAGGGAGAAGTTGGTTTTCTATCTGGGGTCTAACCAAACGTACTGTCCCAGCATAGTGACCTGAGACTTTATGTCTTATTAAACAAGGGCTCGAGAATTTATCGAATTCGTCAGTTTCAAGACAATTGTTTTTGAGTGGTTCAAACTCGAGCTCTTCACAATAAACTTTATGTCTAATATTAAAGCTCTCAGTACGTGTATTTTCGGACTGCGCAACTACTGGCTCTAAGAACTCGGAAAAGTGTTTTGAGATGAACTTGGCTTCTTGGAGTTTTTCCAACCCCCCAAGAGCCTTTCCCAATTTACTGTCCCGGCCGACAATTGACTTCACGCGTCCTATTATTGTTTTATTAGCCACTAAACTTTGGTCCACACAAAAAACGTCCTTCAAAACAGTCTAGCAAATCTTTTCGATAATTTGCCTAATCCTTTTATACTATTTTTCCAAAACATGGTACTTCACTATTGCCAAGTATTCGTATATCGCTCTTCTAGTGCGCTCTAATGCTAGAATTGAAGGAAGTGAAAGAAAAGGATTTAATTCCCCAGAGCTTTGAAAATCAACTTGAAAAATCTCTGAGTTTATATCAGCGTTTTTTAGTATCTGAGCTAATCGATATTGGTGAGTGGCGCTTGTTACGGTTACTAGGGTCATGTGGCCAAATCTAGTTTTTAATGCTTCAACCTCTGATAGTGAGTCGGTACCTTCAGGTATTGAAATCACTTTATCAGGAGTTACCCCTAATGTTTCAAGAAATTGCTTTGCTTTTTCTGAATATTTAACATCTTTATCAGCAAGAAAGCTTCCCCCCGTAACTATAATTGGGATTTTCAATTCATCAGAAAAAATCTTAGCTTGAATCAACCGTTGGATTGAACACTCGTGCCAACGCGAAACTTCTGGTAGATCGTATTGCGTTTGATAATAGCATGCAGGAACAAATATAGCGTCACTTCTAGTTAAATCGGATGAATGATAGCGTTTGCTGTTGTACTCTAACGGATAAAGTAAAACGTTTGCCACCCATGGTTGAGAGCAAACCATCAACATGAGTACACCCATTAACAAAATTTTCTTCCCAGTGTTCAAATAATTTGCCCGTTTGAAAGCATATGACATAAGTATTAGCAATACGCTGATAGTTAGGGGGGATATTAAAAGCAGAATTATTTGTTTTAAAAAATCCATTGTTATCTTACGGTGTACTTTGGTTAAAGTTATTAAGCTAACGCTCAACTGGGAAAAAATACATGAAAACTTTAATTATTTGGATTTTAGTGCTGTTGGAATTACTGACTCAGAGTGTAGCAGCAGATAATGATGTAACCCCTTTTACTTCTATTGTGAAATCAGTCTCCAAAGGAACTGTTGCCGTAGCTGTCGATGCGCCAATTAAGCACAGTGCACCAAGGGTATTAGGGACGGGGTTTATTGTAGCAAACGGTTTTTTCGCAATCACAAATTATCACGTGGTATCTGAAGATTTAGACCCCACAATAGTTGAAAGTTACGTAGTCCTAAGTGGTGAAGGTACAGTAGTAAAAAAAATTAAAGCAGAAGTCTTAAAGATTGATCCTAAGCATGATTTAGCATTGTTAAAGTTGGACTCCCCCTTACCTGCATTGAAACTTGGAGATGATGAATTGTTAGAACCTGGGTCAGAAATCGCGTTAACGGGCTTCCCAATTGGCGCTATTTTGGGTTTATATCCTGCTACACACAGAGGGTATATTTCTGCAATAACGCCAGACGCAATCCCAGCGTTAAATAGCAACCAATTAACTAATACCATGATGGCACGCTTAAAGAACGTAAGCCTAATTTATCAACTGGATGCAATTGCTTATCCAGGCAACAGTGGCAGTCCCTTGTACGACCCTCGAACAGGAGAGGTAATTGGTGTAATAAACAAAGTTCTAGTAAAAGATACAAAAGAAAGTGCACTTGCTTCACCAACTGGTATTTCATATGCAGTACCTATTCGGTTTGTAACCACCCTGTTGAAAGGAGCTACAAATTAACTCTAGAACAGTAATTAGATATTTTATGGTGCATTATTTGCTAACTGTTTTTTATTTTCTTAATTCAAACTATAAAAACTTTGCCGACCAAGAGCTGAGCTTTATGTAGCATAGTTAACTGACAAGGCTAGTTTTATAGAAGTAGGTTGTATAAGAATTCTGTCGCTCGTTTGAACTAGAATAAAGCACGAGCGTATCAGTGATACTTTAATTTAAAATACGAAATCCAAGGGATTAATAAATGAAAATCTTAGTCACCGGAGCAGCTGGTTTCATTGGTGCAGCTGTATCGCAATACCTTATCAATCGTGGTGACCAAGTTGTCGGGATTGACAACATTAACGATTATTACGATGTGAATTTAAAGCACGCTCGTCTGGACGAGATTAAATCATCTACTGCTGCTGATTTATTTTCATTTATCGAGATGGGGGTAGAAGAGCGCGACAAAATGGCTGCGCTTTTTGAAGAGCACAAATTTGATAGAGTGGTGCATTTGGCTGCTCAAGCTGGTGTGCGTTATTCACTTGAAAATCCTAACGCTTACGTCGACTCAAATATTGTTGGCTTTGTGAATATTCTAGAAGGGTGTCGCCATAATAACGTCGAGCATTTGGTCTACGCGTCATCTAGCTCAGTCTACGGTGCGAATGAAACTATGCCGTTTTCAGAACAGCATAACGTAGATCATCAAGTTAGCTTGTATGCGGCTTCTAAAAAAGCTAACGAGCTAATGGCTCATACTTATAGTCACCTGTATAACTTGCCTACAACGGGGCTGCGCTTTTTCACTGTTTACGGGCCTTGGGGCCGTCCAGACATGGCGCTTTTCAAGTTCACTAAGGCTATTTTGGAAGGTAAAACAATACAGGTTTACAACTATGGTAACCACCGTCGTGACTTCACTTATATCGATGATATCGTTGAAGGCGTAATTCGCTCATTGGATAATGTGGCTAAACCTAACGAGAATTGGGACGGCAGCAATCCAGATCCAAGTACGAGTAAGGCGCCCTATAAGGTATACAATATTGGTGCGCAGACACCAGTTCACCTTTTGAAGTTTATTGAAACCCTCGAAAGTGCATTGGGTATTGAGGCGAAGAAAGAACTTCTTCCTATGCAGCCGGGCGATGTGCCTGACACCTATGCTGATGTGTCGTCGCTCGTTGAAGATACTGGGTACCAGCCATCTACCGATGTTGAAACAGGCGTAAAAGCGTTTGTCGATTGGTATCGTGACTTTTATAAAGTGTAAGCGCTAGCGACTTATAATTACTTTCTGAAACCGTTAAAGTGCACTGCTTCTCATAAATCCCGCACACTTTTTGGGCAAGAACTCTTTCGTGGTTGCATAACCGAGCTCAAAAAGTGTGTTCTTAATTTCAGGTGTAAGCGAAAAATCTACCGCGGAAATCTCCCCGGTATTCACCACCACGGTATTGTGCCAATACTTCGCATTGACGTACTCCCTGGATATTGCCGTCATAAACGTGCGAATAAGCATGCTGACGTATTGCGGCAGTTGAAGTAAGTTCTTTTTAATGGCCTTGCGTTTTTGTTCGGTGCTTTGCAGTCTGAAGCATACTGATGGCGTGCCATCGCCTCGCCAATCTTCAAACAGCGCATCTTCAGACAATATAGCGCCGTCTACTAGCAAGTGCTCTTTAAAGGGTTTGAACGAGAAGATGAGCGGTATCGACATAGAGTACCGCACTGCTTCTGACACCTTCATATCTGGAGAGGTTTGTTTGTTGAACAAAACTGGTCCGCCGCCGTTTACGTCGGTAGCGAGAATATGCAGGTTGAGTGGGAGGTCGGCAAACACTGCGCCTTCCAACTGTTCGTCAATCCATCGTTGAAATACGTCGCCAGAAGAAAGTCCGCCTTCCCGGAGTAATCTTACGAGTGAAAATTCAGTGAATTGCTTGAAATCAGTAACCAGTGCGAGCTCTCGCATTTGCTCCACTGTGTAACCTTTGGCGTAAAGCGAAGCGATAATCGAGCCACCTGATACACCCACTAAAGTGTCGAAGCCTACGTTCATGTCCTGCAGCGCTTTAATGATGCCGATATGGGCGCTCAATCTTGTTCCTCCACCTGAAAAGATGGGCACAATTTGCGTGACGTTCGCCTGTAATAAATTATTCGGTATTGCTGCCGAGGCTATCTGCATGTGCATACTCCAAACTAAGGAGGCTTTGCGCTAAGTGTTTAGTTCCAACGGAATAACAAACGCTGCGCCCCACACTATAAAAGCGTAGTTTACTCATGCATTATCAGCAAAGTATCAACGGGGAGATAAGCGATATCTTTAGTCTAAAGTGTTGCCATATCGCTACACAATTCGCTTTGAGTGTGTTTGCGAATTGATTTCACGTGTCGCGACAATAAATGCAAACGCATTAGTGATACACCAGCAATAAATAAAAAGGCTCACTTCTGTTTACTAACAGAGTGAGCCTTATTCAAATGCTTCTAATGAGGCTTGAAACTAGCTAGCTAATTCTTTGGTGTTTTACCGTATGGAATATAGCTATTAGATTCCAATTCTTAGCCCTCATATTTTGTACTAGCTCGCCGCAAGTTTTGCCTTCATTTCGCGGCGACGGGCGTGCAGTAAAGGTTCTGTGTAACCGCTAGGCTGCTCTTTACCTTTGAAGATTAGATCGCTTGCGGCTAAGAAGCCAATTGAGCTGTCTAAATCAGGTGCCATAGGGATATACTCAGGATCCCCCGCATTTTGCTCATCTACTAAGACAGCCATACGAGCCAAAGACTCTTTTACCTGATCTACACTTACAATGCCGTGCTCTAGCCAGTTAGCGATATGCTGAGATGAAATACGCAACGTCGCGCGGTCTTCCATCAAGCCTACATTGTTGATGTCAGGAACTTTCGAGCAGCCTACGCCTTGGTGAACCCAGCGTACAACGTAGCCTAAAATGCCCTGAACGTTATTGTCGATTTCACGCTTAATACTCTCACGCGTCAAAGTAGAGGCATCTTCTAACAATGGAATGGTAAGTATGTCAGCAAGGCCACTAAAGTTTTCATCTAGCGACTTTTGAACGTCAAACACATTTACATCGTGGTAATGAAGCGCGTGCAGTGTTGCTGCAGTAGGTGAGGGAACCCAAGCAGTATTAGCGCCAGCCTTAGGGTGGCCTATTTTGGCGGTCATCATATTTTGCATTTCATCAGGTATTGGCCACATGCCCTTACCAATTTGCGCTTTGCCAGAAAGGCCGCAGCGAAGGCCTACTGCAACGTTTGCAGTTTCATAAGCCTTAATCCACGCCATAGACTTGAGCGCGGCTTTTTCTGCAAAAGGGCCGGCAAGCATTGAGGTATGAATTTCATCACCGGTTCTGTCTAAGAAGCCCGTGTTAATGAACACAACGCGTGAAGTAGCCTCGGCAATACAAGCTTGTAGATTAATACTCGTACGGCGCTCTTCATCCATTATGCCCATTTTAAGGGTGTTAGCTGGAACATCGATAATCGCTTCGATAGCACCAAACAATGCGTTAGAGAATGCCACTTCTTCTGGCCCGTGCATTTTAGGTTTAACAATATAAATACTGCCTTCGCGGCTGTTTTTAAATTTGCTGTTTCCTAAAAGATCATGCTTTGCGATAAGTGAAGTGACTAAACCGTCCATGATCCCCTCTGGCACTTCTTCGCCGTCAAAGAGCATAGCATTGTTAGTCATAAGGTGGCCCACGTTTCTAACAAACATAAGGCTTCGACCAGAAAGTACTAGTTCGCCGTCTTTTAGCTTGTCTTGTGAAGCGTGTTTAGACGGCTGGTAGCTTCTATCGTCATGCATAGCGCGAACAAGCTGCTTGCCGCCCTTTGTCATTTCAATGCTTAGCGAGCCTTTCATTAAGCCTAACCAGTTGCTATACACCAAGGTTTTGTCTTCAGCGTCAACAGCAGCAACGGAATCTTCGCAGTCCATAATGGTGGTTAATGCAGCTTCAACCAGTACGTCTTTTACGTTTGCGGCATCGCTCTCGCCAATAGGATGAGTCGGGTCTAGTTGAATTTCAAAATGCAGACCGTTGTGTGCAAATAGCAGGCTTGACGGTGCGCTAATGTCACCTTGGTATCCTTGCCATTGCTCTGTGTTTGCTAAGGTGGTTTCATCGCCGTCGACAAGAGTGATCGCCAATTTACCCGATTCAATCTTATACTCAGTAACGTCAGCGTGGTTGCCTTTCGCAAGCGGTATCATGCTATCTAGATAGTCTTTCGCTTTCGCAACTACTTTGGCGCCGCGTACGGGGTTGTAGCTTTTTCCCGCTTCTGCTCCACCTTCGTTGCTGATGACATCAGTGCCGTATAGTGCGTCGTAAAGGCTTCCCCAACGGGCATTTACCGCGTTAAGTGCATAGCGAGCGTTATTGATTGGCACGACTAGCTGAGGGCCTGCCATTGTTGCTATTTCGGCGTCTACATTTTGTGTTTGTGCACTTACTTGTGACGGCTGCTCAACAAGGTAACCAATGCTTTTTAGGAAGTCGGTATATTCGTTTCCGTTTACTGGGTTACCAGCTTTATGATAATCGTCGATAGCGCGCTGAAGCTGTTCTCGCTTTTCTAATAGTGCGCGATTTTGAGGAATGAATTTTTCGAAGAGGGTTTCTGCACCTTGCCAAAAGGTGTCTTTATCTACGCCTGTGCCAGGAAGTGCCTGTTCATTAATAAAGTTATCGAGTTGTTCGGCAACCTGTAGTCGGCCTCTAGTAATATATCCTTGCATAACTACCTCTATACATTTGTCTGTTCACCCAGTGTAGTGTGTATAGAGATAGTTTTTTAATTTATGGTTTGTATTTCTGCCATATATTTTGTGAATGTTTAGCCCGCATTCATTTCGCTAGCTACATCGCTGATTAAGCGGCGCAACCAAATGTGACCTGCGTCGTGGTGAAGTAAGGCGCTCCACGCCATTTTTAGCGCAATAGGTGGTATGTCGAAAGGCGGCTCTTTAATCACCACATCTGGGTCGTGTTTGAACAAACGCGCCGCTTTGCTTGGTAAGGTAGCAATAAGTTTTTGCTTTTTCGCAATCTGAAGCGCTGCATGGTAATGACGAGTAAATACGCGAATAGCACGCTGTTTTCCGATTTTTGTAAGCTCTGCGTCAACCCAACCCAATTTTTGTACTTCATTTGGATCGATACCTACACCTACGCCAAACCCAGTTTTACTCACCCAAATATGCTGGGCACTCAAGTAGCCTTCTAGGTTGCATTTTTCTACTAGCGGATGGTCGGAACTCATTACGCAGCTAAAGGTGTCATACCAGATAACTTTTTGGTGAAACGACAAAGGCAGTTCATCGAAGCGGTTGATTGCCATATCCACTTTACCTTGCTCGACATCGTGAAACGTCACGTCACTCGGCGTAATAAGGTCAAGCGTAATATTGGGCGCTAAATCCGCCAGTCTTCCAACAAGTTCAAGTAACAAGGTACTCTCTGCATAGTCACTGGTCATGATGCGGAAGGTTCGGTCGCTGGTTAACGGATCGAAATCAGTCTCGGGTTGAATAGAGCTTTCCAATCGACTAAGCACATCGCGAATAATGGGTTGTAGTTCAAGCGCGCGCTTAGTGGGGGTCATCCCATCGCTGGTACGCACTAAAAGTGGATCTTTAAATAGATCGCGAAGACGCTTCAGGCCGTTACTCATTGCTGGCTGAGTAATGCTTAGCTGGTTTGCAGCTTTTGTTACACTTCCTTCGCGCAACAGCACATCTAAATAAACCAATAAATTCAGGTCGACCTTCGCTATATTCATTATTCTAATGCTCTTTTTAAACCTAATTAAACATAGCTATTATAAAGCTTTTTTATTTCAATGTCAGATAAGCGTTTAGTCTTAAATTGGCCGTCGTTATACCTATAAGGTATTGAAATATAATTGTTATATTGTTTTTTTATGAGATTTAGGAAAATATGGCTTTTTTTGTTTTATGCAAAAAGCATAAGTGAAGTGAATGACGTGCACAAAAAAGGGCACCCGAAGGTGCCCTGTAGGAAAGGTTGGGATACTTTCCGTTTAACTCATTGCCTGTTCGCGTTATACGTCGAACTGGTTCATGGTGTTATCTTCACCAGACGCTTTAAGTGCACCTTCACCAGAGAAGTACTCTTTGTGTGTATCACCTAGGTCAGAACCTGCCATCGCTTGGTGCTTAACGCACGCTAGACCTTGGCGAATTTCTTGACGCTGAACACCGCGAACATAAGCAAGCATACCTTCTTCACCGAAGTAACCTTTTGCAAGGTTGTCAGTAGACAGCGCTGCAGTGTGGTAAGTCGGTAGCGTGATAAGGTGGTGGAAGATACCCGCTTCGCGTGCTGCGTCAGCCTGGAAGCTCTTAATCTTCTCGTCCGCTGCTGCTGCAAGTTCGCTGTCATCATAGTCGGCAGACATAAGTTTCGCGCGGTCGTAGCCAGATACGTCTTTGCCTTCTTCTGTCCAAGCATCAAACACTTGCTGACGGAAGTTAAGCGTCCAGTTGAATGATGGAGAGTTGTTATAAACCAGCTTTGCGTTTGGTACTTGTTCGCGAATAGCGTTAACCATTTCAGCAATTTGGCCAACGTGAGGCTTTTCAGTTTCAATCCAAAGCAAGTCAGCGCCGTGCTTAAGTGACGTTACGCAGTCAAGTACTACACGGTCAAAACCTGTGTTGTCTTTAAAGCGGAACAAGCCGTTTGGTAGACGCTCAGGCTTAACCAGTTTGCCACCTTGCTTAAGAACTAGGTCACCTTCACTTAGATCTTCTGCCCCTGCAACTTCGGTAGTTTTAAGGAAAGCATTGTACTGAGCAGCTAAGTCGCCTTCTGATGTAGATACTGGGATCTTCTGGGTAAGACCAGCACCTAGTGAGTCTGTACGTGCAACAATTACACCTTCATCAACACCTAGTTCAAGGAATGCATAGCGTACTGCATTGATTTTCGCTAGGAAGTCTTCGTGTGGCACGGTTACTTTACCGTCTTGGTGACCACATTGCTTCGCGTCCGATACTTGGTTCTCAATTTGGATACAGCATGCACCTGCTTCAATCATTTGCTTTGCAAGTAGGTAGGTTGCTTCTTCGTTACCAAAGCCCGCATCGATATCTGCGATAATTGGAACTACGTGAGTTTCGTAATTGTCGATTTCAGCTTGAATCGCAGCTACATCACCACCGTTTTTCTTAGCGTCGTCTAGCTTGTGGAAAAGGTCGCCCAATTCACGCGCATCTGCTTGGCGAAGGAAAGTATAAAGTTCTTCGATAAGCGCAGACACTGATGTTTTTTCATGCATTGATTGGTCAGGAAGAGGACCAAATTCAGAGCGAAGTGCTGCTACCATCCAGCCTGAAAGGTAAAGGTAGCTTTTGTTAGTTGTGCCTTGATGCTTTTTAACTGAAAGCATTTTTTGCTGACCTACAAAGCCATGCCAGCAGCCCAGTGACTGTGTGTACTGAGACGAATCTGCGTCGTATTCAGCCATGTCTTTGCGCATAATGCTTGCAGTGTAGCGAGCAATGTCTAAACCTGTTTTAAAACGGTTTTGAACCTTCATGCGTGCAGCGAATTCTGGGTTGATACCTTCCCAAGTTCCGTTTTGTGCTGCCTTTAATGTGGCGAAGTTATCAATGTCTTGTTGATATTGCGACATGAGCGTCTCTCCCGACTATAATTAAAATACTTAACGTTGTTTATGTTTACGCTGTAGGGCGTTCCCGTTGATTCCATTTCATCCTAGTGCCGGATTTGGAATAATAGAAATATATATTTTGCATTGCGGTCATTTATTTTGTGAATGACTGGCGCCGAGAGAAGTCTAGATACTGTAAATCTTTGACACCTTTGTTTGGTGGTTTTAAGGCAATGGGGCAGCAGTGGGGCAAGAAGTGGTCGGTAAAAAATAACTCACGTAGGTTGCAAACGCTTGCTGGTATTGACTATTTCGTCTGTCTATTAGCTAAAAGGGTAATAGCTTTGCTGGTGTGAGCAAGGTAAATTTAGGCGTAAAGCTTCACGCTAAATAATCTTGTCCGATACGAGGGCGCTTTTGTTTTAGCTTGTTGATATATAATATGAAAAGTGGGTGTTATGAGTAGTAGTGTATTGTCGTCAGTTGACCAAAGAACCAAGCTTGTTGGCGAGAACAGGCTTGAGCTTTTGATTTTTCAACTGGGAACGCGACACATTTTTGCCATGAACGTCTTTAAAATTAAAGAAGTTATAAACGTACCCAAGCTCAATATAATGCCGGGTTCACATCACAACCTGAAAGGCGTGATGAACTACCGAGGAAGTTCCATTCCAATTATAGACTTGCGTCAGGCAATCAAAATGCGCGGTGCAGCTACGCAAGCAACAGCGAAGAATGTCATTATCACTGAATATAACAGAAGCGTGCAGGGCTTCATTATTGGTGAAGTGAAAAACATAGTGAATACATCGTGGGGAACCATTCAGCCACCCCCTAGCGGCATTGGAAAATCCAATTATTTAACCGCCATAACTCAGGTGAATGTTGAGGGTAAACAAGAGCTGGTAGAAATCATCGATGTTGAAAAAGTACTCGCGGAAATCATCGATTACGACACATCTATCTCTGAAGAAGTGCTAGATAAAGACATTGTTAACCACTTCTTAGGCAAGAAAGTGTTGATAGTAGATGACTCAAGCACAGCAAGAAAACAGATTAAAGATACGTTAGAGCAGCTAGGTATAACAATCATCGAACGTAAAAACGGCGCTGAAGCGTTAGCGCTGCTGAAGAAGTGGGCCGATGAGGGGAAGAACCCAACCGACGAAATTTTGCTAATGTTTACCGACGCAGAAATGCCAGAAATGGACGGCTATCGGCTTACTTCTGAAGTGCGTAACGATCCTCGTATGAGCAATTTATTTATAGCACTCAACACATCATTAAGCGGAAGCTTCAACGACGCCATGGTAGAAAAAGTTGGATGTGACAGGTTTATCTCCAAATTCCAGCCCGACATGCTCGTTGACGTGGCACAACAGCGCATGCGCGAATACCTCTCATCACAAAATAAGTAGTCGCTTCCTTCTTTAAAGTTGCTAATTTAATGAGATGACCATCTGGTCATCTCATGCTTGCGTTATTTTGTCCAAAAGCTTTGAGCATCTTGCCAGCCTGCTTTACACTATTACATCTTATCGCTTTGCTAACACCTTTATGATCACCAAAGAATCATTCGCGATAGTGTCGTTATTGTTGTATCTGCGGGTATCCAGGCCAGTAGGTACCTTACTTACTCAGGGAAGTTTAAATGATTAAACAATTTGTTCGCACATCACTACTAAGTTGTGCGTCTATTGCTGTTCTTGCGGGTTGTGGTATCACTGAATCTATGACCGAATCAGCAAGTGCAACCGGTACGCAAACTAAAGGTGTACCGAAAAATATAATAATGGTTGTAGCCGACGGTATGGGGCCTGCCTATACCACGGCTTATCGTAATTATGTAGATGACCCGTCAACACCGAAAATCGAATCGGTTGTGTTTGACGATATTTTAGTGGGCAATGCTTCCACGTATCCTGCGCAAGTATCTGGTTACGTTACTGATTCAGCCGCTGCTGCAACCGCTCTTGCTACTGGCGTTAAGTCATACAACGGTGCAATTGGTGTTGATGTAAATAAACAACCAGTAAACTCTGTTATGTACCATGCTAAGAGTAAAGGCATGCGTACTGGTTTGGCAGTAACGTCTCAAATTGTTCATGCGACACCTGCGTCATACATTGCGCATAACGAAAGCCGTAAGAACTACAACGAAATAGCTGAAGATTTCTTTGATGTTCGCGTGGACGGTAAGTTTGTCGCTGACGTGATGCTAGGCGGTGGAACGTCTTACTTTGAACGCGATGACAGAGATATTTTGGCGCAGTTTATTGATGCTGGCTACGAATATGCCGATTCATATAACCGTCTGGCTTCAGTGCCTGCGGGAAGTAATGTTCTCGGTCTGTTTGCTCCAGTAGCGCTGCCTGCGGTATTGGATGACAAGCGCAAAAATCGTCTTGAGTACCTAACTCAACATGCTATTAAACACTTAGAAAACGACAATGGGTTCTTTCTTCTCGTTGAAGCAAGTCAAGTAGATTGGGCTGGTCACGCAAACGATATCGCGTCTGCCATGGCTGAGATGCACGACTTAGCGCAAACCATGGAATATTTGCGAGATTATGTAAAAACGAATCCTGACACCTTGGTTATTTTGACGGCGGATCACAGCACAGGTGGCTTAACCATTGGCGCAAACGGCGACTACCGCTGGAGCCCTGAACATCTTAAGTCTATGTCAGCCTCGGTAATGACAATTGCTTTAGAGATGGCAAATGAAGAGAACCCTGGCGAATTTGTGGCGCAGAAGCTTGGCTTGTCGTTGAGTGAAGAAGAGCTTGCCACGCTAGATAGCGTATCAAACCAAGATGATGAAACTCGCTTCATGGCAGTAAAAACCTTCTTAGACACCAAAACAAACACGGGGTGGACAACAGGCGGTCACACTGGTGTAGATGTTGAAGTATTTGCTTTTGGTGCTGGTTATCAATCGCTTATGGGGCAAATTGATAACACAGATATTGCAAAAACAATCTTCAGTTTTATCGATAAAAAACAGCCAGTAATAATCGATTCCGATTCAAATAAAGTATCAGAAAAGGTATCGACCAACATTGAGCTTACGTCAGACGAAGATGATGATGGCTTGTGTGACTTTAAGGAAGATTGGCGCTGTAACTAATCGCTACATTGTTTGTATAGAAATTAAAGCGCCAGCGTTTTTATAACAAGGCGCTTTATTTTTATCTGTGGTAAGCAGGAAAGGGGAACTATGAAAAACGAAATGCTGGCACTACTTCAAGATATCTATGATGAAGTTGAGCCCATGTTGGGCATGGGAAAAGTTGCCGACTACATCCCTGCGTTGGCCACGGTTAATCCACGGCAATTTGGCATTTCAATTTGCGATACAAACGGTCAAATAACGTCGATAGGCGATGCGAGCGTTCCTTTTTCTATTCAAAGTATCTCAAAAGTCTTTAATCTTGTTTTAGCTATCAATCACTACGGTGAAACCATGTGGGAGCGAGTTGGATGCGAGCCATCCGGCCTGCCGTTTAATTCTCTTGTACAGTTGGAATATGAAAACGGTATTCCCCGCAACCCCTTCATTAATGCCGGTGCGCTGGTGGTTAGTGATATGGTGCAATCTCGGTTCGCTTCCCCTTATATTGCCATGCGAGATTTCGTAAGACGCTTAAGCTGTAACGGCGATATCGTGGTAAATAAGGTGGTGGCGGAGTCTGAATACGAGCACCGCTCTCGCAATGCAGCAATGGCATATTTGATGAAAGCCTACGGAAATTTTGAAAACGAAGTGGAAGATGTGCTTCGTAATTATTTTCACAACTGTGCACTAGAAATGAGTTGTGAGGACTTGGCGCGCTCAACGAGCTTTCTTGCTAACGCAGGTTTTTCTACTTGCGCAAATGAAAAGGTGCTAACGCCTTATCAAACCAAACAAGTGAACGCGCTTCTGGCGACTAGCGGTATGTATGACGAAGCTGGGAGCTTTGCTTTTAAAGTAGGCTTGCCGGGTAAAAGTGGCGTAGGTGGAGGCATAGTGGCTGTTGTACCAGGACGCTTTTCAATATGCGTATTTTCGCCAGCGCTTAATAGCGTGGGTAATTCTCAGCTAGGTGTGGCGGCTTTGACATCGCTAAGTGAACGCATCAATTGGTCTATTTATTAGGGGCTATTACGCTTCGCTGTATATCAAAGGTCAACAGGCCTTAGTAGCCTGTCAATTCCATAAAGCCGCTTCCTGAATGGGAGCCTTTTATTTCCACTCGTCCTTCATAATAGGGAAATAAGCTGTTATTCCATTGGTTTTCCTTGAACGGGCGAATGAATAGGTCGATATCTTTTTCTGGTATTTGAATACGCCAAGCGGTGGGAACAGAGCGAGGTGACTCTCCCTCGTTGATTGTTTCATAGGCCGTTGGCGTAATTGATACGTTGGCTTGCTCGATGGTTTCTTTCGTGCCATTTTTCGCTATATAGCTAGCCGTTGTGAATATTTCGCTGTGTTTGCTTGTACTATTTTTCATGTTTTCATTCATGGCGTGCATGCGAAACGCCATCAATTTACTTCCATCGTCTAAATGCAGCGAGAACCAATCCCATCCCATGGCTTCACTGTTGGCTAGGTGGCTCGTCCATTCGTGATCAAACCAGCCTTTACCCGTAACTCTTACGCTATTGCCCTCTATGTTTAACGTACCTTTCGCGTTAATAAATGGTTGGCTGTAATAGTAAGAGCGAAGGCGTTCGTCTTGTGTTTTTTTACTGTAGCCGTTATCACCCTGTTTGATGAAAGGCCCATAGGTATCTAGATTAAGCGAGACTTTGACGGCGCTAACGCTCGGCGCGTCATTTAATTCTGATAAGCTGTCTGCAGCGGTAGTGGGGATTTTTCCATTTATTCTGACCGGATGATGCGTGCTGCTTTGCCCAAAAGCGACTTTTAACACGGACGGGAACATGGCTTTGCTTTCTGCACCTGTTTGAACCTCCGCCTGTGCCGCTTTCCAAGCCCAATCGTCAATCACTGTCGTAAAGGGTTGTTGATTCACATAGGCATTACCTACACCGCCGCTTGCAAATCGTTCTTCGAAATAATGCTGTTCAGCGGTGTGTAGCGAAGCATGTCCCATCCACTGCTGGCCATTGGTCCAGTTTTTTGCGATATGGTTGTTGGCGTTAACTTCAGCACTATTTTCAGCATTAACCTTAACGCTTGGAGGGGCATTTAGCTCAGTATTGAAACGAAAAAGCGTATATTGAAGGCCGAACTCTTGCCCGTCTTCAGCGCTTAACACAAACGTGAGGTACCACCACTCTAACTGAAAATCGGGATGACTCATGTGATCGCGCGGTATCGCAACAGTATAGCCCCGCTTTACTGGCGTAAAGGCGTCGCTCGACTGCATGTTTCCAAAAAAGCCGTTTGGCGTGGAGGTTCCCAGAGTTTCGTTTTCATCTTTTGGGTTTTCAGTACATGCACTCAACGTGAAACAAATAGCTATAAGTACTAAAAAAGTATTGGCTTTAAATTGCAAAAACGTGGTGTTGGCACTACCTAAATGGTTTTTCATAGCTGAACTTCCTGCCTTAAATCAACTTTCGGCTTAAGTTTTCCTAAAGGTAACAACAGCACCAGTGAAACGATAAGCAGCGATAACCCCACGCTAGAGAGAATAACCTCTGCATTAAGTGAAAGCGGGTACACCCAGTTAAATGCATGCCGGTTTACTTGTTGAATAAAGACATAGGCCAAGTACACGCCAAAAGGAATGGCGAGCAAGGCTGAGATAAAACAAAGCAGCAGATATTGCGCAAACAGAGATGCTTTTACTTTAAGCTGACTAACGCCAATGGCACGCAATACAGATAACTGCGCTGTGCTGCCTATGGTTAGCACCGTCAGCGAAACAGCGAAGGCGACGCCCGCCACCAATAGGGTGGTAATGTTAAGGCCGTCGGTTAATACAAAGGTACGATCAAAGGTCTGCATAGAGGTATCTAACAGCGCTTGTCGGGTATAAAGGGCAATTTCGCGGTGTTCCCCTAACTGTGATTTTAGCTGCTGTTCGAGGATGTCCTTTCCATAGGTGCTTTGTTTGTTATCGCCTATCACGTTCGTCTCAATAGGCGGCTCTGGGTAAATAGCTACTACACCGGGAAAAAGTTGATCCCTGATAAGGACATCGTTTCGATTAAACGAGGGAAGAGGCACTAATATTTGCCCGTTCAGGTTACCGTAGTCAGGATAAATACCCAGTACTTTCCATTGAGGCGTCGCTGCAAATACCTTTGAGTTCGACGAACTGCTTTGTGAGCTTTGTGTTGGGTCAGTAGTTTTATCTTGTGGCGAGCTATACGCCTCGTTAGATGTATTAACCGCCGAAGAACTTGAATTCGCAGTTTTACGAAGGCGAATATTTTCTATATCTAGCGTGTGTCCTAACTTTGCGTTAAGGGCAAACGCTAATTGCTGATTGATGAATACCCCTTTCCCTTCTGTAAACTCACGCCACGCTGTGCTGAGGTCGTTGTTTATTACATCATCGAGGACAAGCGCCTTTTTACCGTTTTGGTGAACGGGGTAGCTACTGATAGAAACGTAAGTGGGTGGGCTGTTACTGACTTCATGTGTTTCTTTATGTGTCTCTTCTTGAGCACGTGAGCTAATGACAGCTCCCTCGGCCTTAAGTAAAGGAGTTAAAGCAAGCGGAGGTAACGATTTGGTAGATAACGTTTCGATACGACTAAGTGGCGCGTCGGTGTACAGATAGAAAGGCGCGTAAAGCCTTTGCGTTAACCATTGTTCAGTGGCGTCTCTAAAGCTGTCCGTCATGGTATTCATACCAATATTTGCGGTTAGCGCTATAAAGAATGCACAAACGGCGAGACGGGTTTTGCTAGACAGTAAATGCATATTAGCAATGACGTAGTGAAACACGGGCCACTGTCTTGGTACAAATCTAGTCAGTAGCTTAGAGAAAATAGGTAACCAAAGAAGAATAAGCGCGCAGCTGGTAAGGAGTAACAGTGCAACAAAGAAAAGTGCTGAAGCAGTAGAAGATACGAACCCCTCAGCGATAAATAACAGTAGTAGGGCACATAATGAGATAAGACCTACGGCAAATTGGCCTAACGCATTTTCTTTTTTGACAGGCGCTACGGTTAGGGCATTTGAAAGCTTAACTATAGAAACTAACGAAAAAACAACCAGCGATATAAAGGTCGTTGTTAATGCGAAGCCGAAGGTGAAAAGCAGATTAACGTCTGGGTTAACAAATACGGCGTTAAACAATGACGTAAATGTACCGTTTATCACAGGTGACAACCATGACGCCGCTTGAAAACCGATGAACATGCCAATTGGAATACTTATTACGCAGTAAACAAGCAACTCGGTGAATAGGGCAATGCTTAAAATTCGCTGAGATATGCCCAGCTGCCTTAAACGAATGATATTGGGTAGCCGCGTGCGGTACATCAAGTTTAGCGCGTTAAGTACTATAAAAAGCGCCACAACGCCCATCAGTCCGCTCGTCGCCCAAAGATTTAGCCTAAAACTATCTGGCAACGAACCGGTGTCATTGTCTGTATTGCTAGTGGTTTGCTTTACAGGTATTCCAAGTAGGGTTTCTATTTGGGTTAAATGTTGATGTGATAGCGGTGAAAGTGCAATAAGCCCGGAAAGTGGGACGTAAGCTTTCTGTTGCTTTGCTTGTTTCTCTTGCGCGCGTTTAGCATTGTCAGGAATAACAGGCTTAACAGATTCATCATTCTCAATCGTTACCCCGCCTCTGTAAAATTCATCGATAGAGATTAAAATTGTATTTTGCGGAGCAAAGCTGCTCACATACGCGCTTACCGTTGCAGGCCAATAGGGACTTGGCGCGGATTTTCTATCGATTTCATTGAGCGTGTCGTGACAGGCCAGTTTTGCGTTCGTTAAGGGGTGAATAAGCCCATTTACAGCGAAGTCGCCCCCAGAATTTGAGCGCAATTCGCGTCCCGCTGGCGTCTGCTGGTTTTCCATTTCACTAAATTTCTTCGCATTTGGCGATAAATAGGAAAGCGAAAGAGCGCTATCGTTTTGGGCAGGCGCTTCAAAACCTCTCTTTCTAAATGCGTTTCCTAAAAGAGGCTGAGTATCAACACCGATTAATGTGAGAGTTGTTGCTGTGGGCTCGCTGCCATTGCACGATAGGGTGATGTCTCTTTCAGTTATCGCAACAAGCTGGGTAAAACCCTGCTTGCGAAGCGTGGCATAATCACTTTGTGCAAAGCGAGTTCTGCTGTCTGCTGGGGTGATGATACTGCCCAAGGTAAGCCCTTGCTTCGACTGTAGCAGTTCACCTTGTGTAGCGCCTTCGTTTATAAGCAAAACGGTAACCAAGCCAGCATTGGCCAGTATAATTGCGGCCATAATGAGCAATGGCTCCCACGGCCTGTGCCTTGCCATTGCAAGTAAGCTAGAAAGTGTTAACAGTAGAGTGCGTAGCACGTTATTTTCCTACTTGCTGTTTTCGGTGTCTTTTTCACAGGGCGCATATCGCTAACGTTTTTCACCTACAATTAGCTTGCTGCTACTGGTGTAGATAAGGTTTGTTCTTTAGTTTTATATTTCACACTCTCTAATACCCCTTTATGTAGTCGCAAAGCGGCGTCTGCTTTTACTGCGACGTCTTGGCTATGAGTTACCACAACAAGAGAAGTATTGGCCTCTTTACAAGTTTTAAAGAGTAAGTCAGACACGGTTTCGCTAGTGGTTTCGTCTAAATTGCCGGTGGGTTCGTCGGCCAAGATAAGCGAGGGGCGATGTACAAGTGCTCTAGCAATGGCACAGCGCTGCTGTTCACCGCCAGATAACTGACTTAGCGGCTTTTGCGCTAGGGGTAATATCCCAAGCTGCTCCATTAATGCTAATTGGTAGTCGTTATCTACATTACCTTTTAGCCTTGCAGTAAAGGCAATGTTGTCCCACGCATTAAAGCAGTCGAATAAATTGAAGCTTTGAAACACAATACCTAAATGCTGTTTGCGAAAATTGTCGATATCCTTCGCTTTAAATGTATTATCGAGTTTGCTATTGCCAGCAATCGACAATCCATTTACCGAAATATCTCCACCGTCGGGCGTCTCAAACCCAGCAATAAGCGACAGCAAGGTAGATTTACCGCAGCCAGAAGCCCCCTGAATACTCACCGATTCACCTGTCTTTACGGTAAGGTTAAGGTTGTTGATGAGCGGAGCCCCTGTCTTTGAAAAAGATTTCTTTAAGTCTTTTATTGTCAGCATAATTCGCCGTTTTGTATTGAACCGTCTTAGTGTGAACATGAAGGAGCGAGAATGCATGCAATAGGCTATACTTAAAACGCAATTAGCAGCGCTTATGGCGTAATGTTAGAGGTGCAATGCGCGCCTTCAATTAGCGCCTACATGTTCTAATAGAACGGGTTATTTTTATATTTGAGAGTATACGTAATACCCACGCTTTTTGGTTAAAAGCGGTGCGGAAATTTGATGGGCTCATACTCTTATGCGTCTAAGGTAGTGCTTTGGTGGCTTAGGATAGTAGATATGTAACAGCTTTAATTGTGGGGAAGGGCATGTTAAAGGGGCGTTAAGCCCCTTATCGATTGTCCTTTTACTGATTGATAAAGTTATCGAGTTCTTCGCCAGTAATTTTTTTGATTTGGGCAAATAAATACCAAAGCGCAGCAATAAGCAAAATCATGCTCGGGATCACAATAACTGGGTAGCTAAGCGCAGTCATTCGGCCAAGCTCTTCAGTGTATGCCGTAGTGCCCGGCTCACTGACCAATATCATTTTTGCCAAGATATAATTTAGTGCAGAAGAGAGGAAAAACGAACTCGCTACGATGTAAGAGCTAACCGCGACTTTCTTTTTAAACTCGCTCTGTTTTCCTTTCGCATCAAGAACTTGGTTTAGGTGTGGCCAGTTTATGATTTGGTCGTTCAAAATAAGCATTTTGACCAAGGGTTTATTAGAGTATTGGGTTACGAGTACAGCAATACCGATAATGCCTGGGATAGCGGCTTCTTTTATCGCAATATACTCTGCAGGCAGTTTAAGTAAGCTAAACCCGCCGGTAAGTAGTACGCTGATAATGCCTAAAATGGAAAAGCCGTTGACCTTTCCCGACTCTTTTAAATCCCATAGGCCATAACCAATAGGAAAGCTGAGTGCCGCCACAATGCTCCACGCAGGGCCTAGGTAATCTTCCGAACTTGCATAGCTCATTAGCACCACAGGAATAACAATGTTAAACGCGAGGTTGCCGAAAAAGCCTTGGTTTTTTTGTGTAGGTTCTTGTACTGCTGACATATCTAATTACAACGTCTTATCTTGAGGCTAATTATACGTAAACTAATTAGCGTGCCCAGTGCCATGCGGCAAATAAGCCGCCAATAAAGCCAAACAGATGATATTCAAAGGAAATAAATTTGGATGTGGGAAGTACACCAACCAGCATTCCTCCGTATAGCGCTGCAACTACTAGTGAAATAAGCAAATACCGCACTTTGTTACTTCTAAACCCTGCTAGCACGAGGAAGCCGAAGTAGCCATATACCATGCCGCTCGCGCCAATATGCGTAGCGCTTCTACCGAACAGCCACACGCCCAAACCACCTATAAGCAGTGCGCTTAGCGTAGCGATAAGAAACGTGCGTTTTCCCCACTGCATAGTAAGCCACATGAACAGCAAAAGAGGCACCAAGTTAGCCATCAAATGAGTGGGTGTACCGTGAAGGAAAGGGGCTGTGAATATATATGGCAAGGTTGAAAGTGTACGAGGCACTACACCAAACTGATTAAGTGCATTGCCGGTAAGTAAGTTTGCTACTTCTATTACGATTAACAATGCACCTAGCGTCAGTAGAACGCGAATTTGGAAAGAAAGCGGCTTCATCGAACGCCCCTAAAGTAGATTACAAAATAATATGAGGAAGGTAGCGAGAGAGATCTTGGGTAATAGCAGATGCATCTTCTCTTACTGAAATACCTGCTGGCATGTCATCTACCAACCAACTACCTATGAGTGTATGGTTACCTTCAAAAACGGGTAAAGGTTCAAATGCTTGAACAATATAGCCTTCTTCGCCGTAAGGACCATCGCTAAGCCTATTCTCAATTCCACCTTCAATGATTGAAACATTCGCGCCTTCCCTAGAAAATAGAGGCTTTTTAATCCACTTTCCTGATAGTGTGTTTGTTTTTATTTCATCTGAAAAATAAGCGGGAAGCAGGTTAGGGTGGCCTTCAAACTTCTTCCAAAGCTGAGGAAGCAAGGCTTTATTGGAAATTATCGATTTCCATGGGGGCTCTATCCAATTAACTTGGGCATCTTCTAACACATCGCCAAACTCTTCGCGCAGCATAAACTCCCAAGGATAAAGCTTGAAGCAGTCTGTAATTGGCGCGTCTTGAAGATCGGTAAAAACGCCCGTGTCCGCCAACCCAATGTCTTCAATAAAAACGAAGTCAGCTAAAAGCCCGGCCTCTGTAGCGCAGTCTTGTAGGTACTGCACTGTTCCGCGGTCTTCTACGGTATCTTTACAACACGCCATGTGCAGTTGATTAATGTTGTAGTGCAATGCTATTTCGCGAAAGCGATGAACTAGTTTTTCTTGCAAGCTATTGAACTGATCAGCGTGCAGGGCGAGTTTGCCGGCATCCACATTTTGTGAAAGCCACAGCCACTGCCAAAAGCCAGATTCATACAAGCTGGTGGGCGTATCTGCATTATTTTCTAGTAGCTTAGCTGGCCCTTTGCCGCTGTAGACAAGGTCAAGGCGTGAATACAAACTGGGGGCTCTTTCCTGCCAGCTGTTTCTTACTAAGTCCCAATGTTGCTCTGGAATTCGAAAACGAGTAAGTAATTCCTCACTATTAACCACATCTTCGGTCACTGCCAAGCACATTTGATGTAGCTCGGCTGTGGGGTCTTCAATATCGTTTTCAATTTGCGCTAGCGTGAATTGGTAGTAGGCACTTTCATCCCAATAAGGCTCGCCATACATGGTGTGGAAATGAAAACCAAACTCGTTAGCCAACTGCTGCCAGCCCTTGCGAGGCTGGCAAGGCATTCTAAACATAGTTATCCGCCCCAGCCGCCTTTACGGCTGCTGCTACCCCAAGATGATTTTGCACGAACGCTGCTACCAAACCCGCCTCGTTTCATTGTGCGGTTCACGGTAGGCTTAGGCTTATAAACGTCTTTGTTTACGCGATATTTTCTTTTGCGAATGTCGCCGTCGAACACATAGCCGTCTGCCGTTATCCAGCGTGAACGAAACGGTGAATTATATGAATAGGAAGTATATAAGGGCTGTGAGTAATAGCGATTTGGCGATAGCAGAGAGCTCACCATGTAACCTGCCATGAACGGCATGAAAAAGCTGCCGCTACTATTATTCACATATTGGCACTGGTTAGGGCCAAATTCATGTTCGCAGTCGTACTCAGAGCTAAAGCGCGGACTGGTGCGCATGGCCTCGTCGACCGCTGTCTGGTAGGCAGCTTCACAACGCTCTACTGCATCAGGAAAATCCTGTTTACAGTCTTCTAGTGAGGTGTAAATGGTGGCGTCTTCTTTTTCGCCGCCACAACCACTTAAAATAACGCTGGCCACACCCAATGCTAAAGGCTTCACGCTAAAACCTTTGCGCATGCGACCAAGGTCAATATGTTTGGTGCGTTTTAATGCGGGCTTTTCACCTTGCACGCTATCAACAACATCAAGCTGAGTGTTTCGTTTATCAGTCATCGCTGCCCCCTTAATAGGTCATGCAAGCGGCATTGAGTAAGCCTACGGCAATAGACATGCTGGCAAGCATAACACCCGCAGAAACTTCGTTATTGTTTATGCGCTCAGCGATTTTCGGCATAAAGCTAAAACGCAAAATGGCAAACGCTAGGGATTGTGCAATCACAGCAACAAGCGCCCAAATAGCAAAATCTACTACAGCAACCGAGTTTGAAGCTGCGCTGCCAAGGGCGATAGCAAAACCGATTATAGCACCACCAAAACCGATGGCAGCGGCAACGTTTTTCTCTTCTTTTACCAGCTTCCATTCATCGTGAGGTGTGACCAATGCGTACACCAATTTGAAGATAAACAAAAAAACAATCGACAAGCCGAAGTAAAGCGCAAAGTTATCAAGGCCAGCCAAAGATTGCATGATCGTATCCATAGTTATTCCCTTTTTATTAACCGTTTATAGTGATATCTGCAGGTTCAACATCAAACCCCGTTGAAATCACCAAACATCTATCTAAATTATTACCTACTTGCTTTTCTTCACCCACAACAAGCAGGGTTTCAACTCTATCGTTACTGATTGGGCGTTCATACAGCATCATAAACTGATCAGTGGTACTCACATCACCATCTTCTTCATAGGTAGTTTCAGTGACGGCAACAGGCGGTGACTCATCGCCCACTGCCCCCCACACGCGGGTATAGACCTTACCGTCAAGCTCATAGGTGGGCTGGCTGATAACGTTTTTCAAGCATTCGTTCCACTGAGCAGTATTACCAATGGTTTTCGTTTCATAAAAGTGCCACAGCTTAACATCGGTAATGTGATTCTCAGACAAGCCGCCGTCGGTGACCACCTGTAAAAATCCATCGTCGTCGGTGTAAAAGCGAAGCAGAGTGCCACCTGTATCTAAGGGCGCTTCACCTACCGCTTGAATTAATTGAGAACGGGCTGCGCCTTCAATAGTGAGCTCCGGTTCTAATAGCGAAAGTTTCAAGTTATCTAACTCGAAAGAGCCACCTAAATAAAGCCCCATTATTTCTGGCGACTTAGGTTTTTTAGGTTCTGATTTTTTAAATAGTTTACTAAACATGTTTACGCCTCTTAATCAGCGTCTAGAGAAGACCAGTTAATTGCATTAATGCGGCGCTCAGCAATATAAAACAAGGTGTCTCCCGGGTTTAACGTAACGTCCAACGGTGGGTTTACCACCATTTCTTTCACAAGACCATTTGGCGCATAACCAATAAAGATGGCATCGTGTTTACGTTTCAAGTTAATAAATAACTTAGCAACAGAAATGGCGTGGCTACTTTCTGGTATTTTTACTGAAAATTGCGCTTGGCCCTCTTCAATACTCAGCAAGTCGTGATGAAGCATACTAGAACCAGGATCAAAAGCGGCTTTAACTAACATTTCTATTGCCACGCTGGGTGTACACTCCACTTTAGGACAGTGATCCTGAAGTAAGCTGACTAGGCTATCATCATCAAAATAGGCCACCTGATGTGCATCAGGATTACGCTTAGTACAATACAGCGCGGTAGTCATGGTGACATCGTCTTGTGGGTTATCGATAAGAATAGTTCGGGCGGTGGACACGCAGGCGCGATCCATATCTTCGTCTTTGTTAAACGAATCTACCTTCACGAACTCAATCACGCCAGGCATGGGGTTAGTGATATCGGCCTTCACACACAGCACAATATCAGGGCGCTCTGGCATGGCATCGCGTTCTTGAAGTATTAAATCAAGCAGTAGCATAGTACGCTGCTCATTCCACCCAATTACTAAGATATGTTCATCTAGCATCAAGCTATTCATACCCAACAATCCTTTCTTCCACGTTAATGAAACCCAAGCTGCAATCCGGCCAATTACCATGGCGAAGATACTCAAACCAAGCGGTATGACGTAAAGCGCTACAACCAGTTTTCCCGCTGGCGTGACGGGAGATAAATCACCATAGCCCACTGTAGAGGCGGTGACCGCCAGCCAGTAAATAAAGTCGGCGTTGGTAATTAAATCGTGCTCGTCTGCAGCGTAAAGTAGCCAATAGCTTGTTACTGCGTAAAAGGCGGTGGCACCGACAATAGTGTACCAGCGTGATTCTGCAAAATATTGCAGCATGATTTTTCGCAGTTTTATCCATGGAGACATAAAAGAAACAGCCCTTGTTATGCGTGCCCTTACTCTGCCTTGAAGTACTTGATTTGTCTAGGTTAGCGCTTTACTTAACGGTAATTTACGCAGGAAATTATTGTAACAAGAATTAAAAATGGGAGCGCGTAGCTCCCATTTTTCTCACTTACTTGCCTAGAATTCGCGCTAGCTCGTCATCGGCCGAGGTTTTACCCCCTTTAATGCCCGCTTCGGCTAGACGTTTTTCTAGATCGCTGCTCGATTCATTATTTGCTAACTCTTCTGCAGCTTGTAGCTCAGCATTGCGCATCTTTTGCTTATCTTGAATACGTGACAGTGACTCTGTCGCCGTTTTCATTTTGCTATTCGCACCCATGTGGCGTGAAGAAACCGCTACTTGCGCCTTCTGAACGCTTTCAGTGGCTTTTACCATATCCACTTGCTGCTCTAAGCGACGTAAATTCGCTTTCGCCTGTTGGATATTTTGTGCCAGCTGCTTTTCTGACTGCTGGAACTGATCAAGAAATGTTTGTTCTTGGTCTCGTTCCTCTTTAAGTTCAGACACCTTTTGCGCACAGTCTAGCGCGAGTTGGCGGTCGCTATCGATGGCCTTGCGCGCGTGGGCTTCGTATTCCGCAATTGACGAATTGAAGCTATCCACTTTTTGCTGAGAAAGTTTACACTTTGCCAAGATTTGGGTACGTGCATGGTCTGACTTACGCAATTCTTCTTTGGCTTCTCTAATTTCTTGTTCCAGAATTCGAATAGCCTGACTGTCTACGACAGATTGAGCAGCTTCGGTTGCACCACCTTTTACTGCAGTTACTAATTTTTTCCACACTGACATTCGCTTCTCCTTAGAAGTAAATTTTAGTTAAGGTGTGTTTCGTAGGCATCTAAGAAAGATGCAACATTCTGAAACAGGGTTTCCACTTCAATAACGATACTTTCGGCTTTTGACTGGGCACTTAGCGCACCAAAGGCAATGTAGTACTCTTCACCACCAATGTTTGAAATGCCTACCGTGGTCAAAGGGAACACCATATGAGTAGACAATATTTCATGATCTAGCGCTGGCTTATCTTTTACTTCCGACGCTGCAAACAAAAGACTCTCTACTAAGATCTGCTCTCCGCTGATAGCAAGCCAGGCGTCTATGCCGTCTTGATTAGCAATAAGTAAGCAGTTTTCCTCACGTGTTACCACAAAGTCATCATGCTCTTTAAATAAGGCTTCGATGCTTTCCAGTTCCCAGCTCATACCTTTCTCCTTTAATTATTGAAGCGATAGTTGTGAAAATGAATGTCGTGTAAGTGGTGTGTTATACAACTGCACTTTATTAAAAACAGATACTTTGCTGTATTAACCACCGAAGTTACTGTAACGACTATTTTCATCTTCGCCAATATCTAGACTTGCAGTGTAGACCTGTTGTGCCATAATCGTCAACATTAAATGCATGCTATAAGTGTAAAAAAGTGTGTTTTTGTAAAATATATATCACATTTGTGTGGTTTTGGGGGGCTGTGTGAACACTGGAAATACGCAAGGTGCTAAAAATGCGTGGCGGCAAACGGTAGCAAGAGTCGTGAAATCTGAGATGTCTGTGCGCGGCGTAAAATATCAAGCGTTAAGCCAAAGGCTGGAAGAGATTGGCGTGGAGCAAAGCGCAGATAACCTTAGAAATAAAGTAAATAAAGGTATTATGGGCGCCGATTTACTTCTGCAGATTTTGTACGTGTTGAAGGCGCGTCCATTAGATGCGGCGCTTTTAGAGGAAATCTTAACTGATCTTCAGCAATAAACAGCGTAAAATACCGCCGTTTATAAGATATCGATATTCAACTAACCTGTCGCGCAGAGGAATCGAAGCTTCGCAATAACGTTGCGATGAGTGAAGGCAGGCAGGGAAAATAAGCAGATAAAAAAATACCCAGCAAGTGCTGGGTACGAATGATAAGGAATGTTTATGGGAGAACATCATCACTATCTGCAGGTATCTTAACCGTTTAAGGAGTTAAGTGCTATTTAATAAATTGAATTGTACGTATATTGTTCAATATAAAGTTATTTTATAATATACGTTATTTTTTAAATTTTTGATAAGTAAGGGTTTTTGTTTTTGTTTTGACTTTGGTTTAATCTATAAATCTATTTTTATTAGCCTTTAGTTTCAACTTAAATAGCACTTAATATTCTACTTTTGTCTAACTTTTATGCCGTAATTTAGTCGTATTTATGAAACTATCAGATTTTAGCTTCGAGCTACCCGAAAAACTTATCGCCAAATACCCAACTCAGCAACGTACAGCGAGCCGCTTGTTACATTTAGACGGGAAGACAGGCATTGTGGCGCATACAATGTTCGCTGACATGCTGAAATTCGTAGAGCCAGGCGACCTCTTGGTGTTCAACAATACGCGGGTTATTCCTGCACGCTTACTGGGCAAAAAGGAAACGGGCGGACAGGTTGAAGTGCTGATCGAACGTATAACATCAGACAATACAGCGTTAGCGCATGTTCGCGCGAGCAAGGCGCCTAAGCCTGGATCTAAGCTGATTCTTGAAGAAAAAGTGAATGTTACGGTGACAGGGCGAGACGATGCGCTATTTATTTTACAGTTTGACCACGATGAGACCGTATTAACGCTGCTAGAAGCCCATGGCCACATGCCGCTACCTCCTTACATCGACCGTCCCGATGAAAGTTCAGACAAAGAGCGCTATCAAACCGTTTACAATCAAAAGCCGGGCGCGGTTGCGGCGCCTACTGCAGGGCTACACTTTGACGATGCAATACTGGCTGCGTTAAAAGAAAAAGGCGTGAATTTGGCCTTTGTAACTTTACACGTTGGCGCGGGTACGTTTCAGCCTGTGCGCGTTGACAATATTCAAGAGCACAAAATGCACGCAGAGTTCGCCGAAGTACCGCAAGACGTTGTTGACGCTGTTCTAACCACAAAGGCCAACGGTAAACGTGTTATTGCAGTGGGTACAACCTCTGTACGCTCTTTGGAGTCAGCGGCAAAGGCAAGTGCAGAGCGCGATGACGAGGAAGTTATTTCACCATTTAACGAAGATACTGAGATTTTTATCTACCCTGGTTTTGAGTTTAAAGTGGTAGACGCAATGTTCACCAATTTTCACCTTCCAGAGTCCACGCTAATGATGTTAATTAGCGCATTTGCTGGCAAAGAGAATGTCATGAAGGCGTATCAAGAAGCGATAGAGAAAGAATATCGATTCTTTAGCTACGGTGATTCTATGTTTATTGAACGCGCCTAAGCACATTCGCCCGAGGACATTAGGCGTTTAAATCGGTGTTTTGCAGGCCTTTCTAGCTTAGTTATATCTAAACATAGATACGGGGCATGATCTCAGCCGAATTACTGGTATAATCGCCGCCAATTTATTTTTATACCCAGCGCAAAAGCGCAACAAAGTGGGAATGCTTTCACATGCAATTTGAGTTGTTAAAAACCGAAGGCCGAGCACGACGCGGTCGTTTGGTGTTTGAACGCGGTGTTGTTGAAACCCCAGCGTTCATGCCCGTAGGTACATACGGTACTGTTAAGGGAATGACCCCTGAAGAATTAAAAGACAGCGGTGCACACATCTGTCTTGGAAACACGTTTCACCTGATGCTTCGTCCTGGTACAGGCATTATTCGCCAGCATGGCGACCTGCACGACTTCATGAATTGGGACAAGCCAATCCTTACGGATTCGGGTGGCTTCCAAGTGTTTAGCTTGGGTGATTTGCGTAAAATTACCGAAGAAGGTGTAACATTCCGCTCTCCGATAAACGGCGAAAAGATCTTACTTACGCCTGAAAAATCGATGGAAGTTCAGCGCGATTTGGGCTCTGACATCGTGATGATTTTTGATGAGTGCACGCCGTACCCCGCTACTGAACAAGAAGCGCGCGTTTCAATGGAAATGTCGCTACGTTGGGCCAAACGTAGTAAAGAAGCCCATGGCGATAACCCAGCAGCACTGTTTGGTATCATTCAAGGCGGTATGTACGAAGGTCTGCGCGACGTTTCACTTGCTGGCCTTGAAGCTATTGGCTTCGACGGTTACGCCATTGGTGGTCTTTCAGTAGGTGAGCCGAAAGAAGATATGATCCGCATTATCGATCATACCGCGCCTAAAATTCCGGAAGATAAACCTCGCTATTTAATGGGCGTGGGTAAACCTGAAGATTTGGTAGAGTCTGTGCGTCGCGGCATCGATATGTTTGACTGTGTAATGCCCACGCGTAACGCGCGAAACGGTCACCTGTTTGTGACTGAAGGCGTAGTGAAGATTCGCAATGCGAAACACAGAAACGACACCTCGCCATTAGATGAGAATTGTGATTGCTACACTTGTAAAAACTATTCTCGCTCTTATTTACATCATTTGGACAAGTGTAACGAAATCTTGGGTGCGCGCTTAAACACCATCCATAACCTACGCTACTATCAGCGTGTGATGCAGGGTCTTCGCGATGCGATTGACGCAGGTACGCTTGATGAGTTTGTACAAGAATTTTATGAACAAAAAGGGTTGCCGGTTCCGGCACTATAACAACGATAATATTTGGGGAATTTTATGAGCCTATTTATCTCTAACGCTTACGCACAGTCTGCTGGTGCGCCGCAAGGTGGCGGCATGGAAATGATCATCATGCTAGCTGTATTTGGTTTAATCTTTTACTTCTTGCTTTACCGTCCACAGGCTAAGCGTGTAAAAGAGCATAAAAACCTAGTATCGTCACTTAGCAAAGGCGATGAAGTGTTAACACAAGGTGGTTTGGTAGGAAAAATCACTAAAGTGTCAGAAGAAAAAGACTTCATTGAAGTTGCACTTAACGATTCAAACAACATCGTTGTTCAGAAGTCTTCAGTAACTGCTGTGCTGCCTAAAGGCACGATGAAGTCACTGTAAGTAACAAAAGCCGGGGCCGGGACGCTTCCCGGTACTGGCACGAAAGGATTATCCAGTGCTAAACAAAAACTCTATTTGGAAAGTACTGAGTGCACTCATTGTGGTTGCAATGTGTGCACTTTATGCGCTTCCTAACATTTACGGTGAAGATCACGCCGTACAAATCTCAGCAGGCCGTGACGCTGTGGTAACTGACGCCACTGTGGAACAAGTAAAAGCCGCGCTAAGTGAAAAGAATATCTCTCCAAAACGTGTTGAATTTGAGAACGAACAAATATTAGTTCGCGTTTCGGATTCTGACACCCAGCTTGTAACGCGCGAAACGCTTGAAAAGGCGCTTGGTGATGACTACTACGTGGCTATGAACCTTGCCCCTGACACGCCAGAATGGCTTGAAGGCCTAGGTGGCGCGCCAATGAAGCTAGGTCTTGACCTTCGCGGTGGTGTTCACTTCTTGATGGAAGTGGATATGACCGAAGTGATTGCTAAGTCGCTAGAAGACGCAGAGGGTGGTTTCCGTACTTCTCTGCGTGAAGAGGGCATTCGTTATCGCGGTGTAAAACAGGTTGACGATCATATCGACATTACGTTCCGTGATGAAGATGCGCTAGACAAGGCAGAGTTCTTTTTGCGCAACCAAAGTCGCGACCTAACCTTTAACCAGGTGGACGACTTAACACTTCGCGCTATTTTTGCTGAAAGCAAGCTTCAGGAAATTCGCGACAACGCGGTTAAGCAAAACATTACCATTATTCGTAATCGTGTAAACCAACTTGGTGTGGCTGAGCCGCTTGTACAAAAGCAAGGTGCTGATCGCATCGTTGTGCAGCTTCCAGGTATTCAAGACACTGCTCGTGCGAAAGAAATTCTTAATGCCACAGCAACACTAGAATTTCGCATGGTAGATCAGAAGAACGATATCCGTGATGCATTGAACGGCCGCGTTCCTCCTGGCTCTCAAGTGATTGAAGATCAGCAAGGCATTCCTCAGCTACTTGAAAAGCGTATTATGCTTACCGGTAGCCATATTATTGATGCGAATAGCGGTGTTGATGAGTACGGACTTCCGAACGTAAACATCTCGCTTGATTCTGAAGGCGGTAATAAGATGTCTCGCTCAACTCGTGGGAACATTGGTAAACCAATGGCTACGGTGTTTATCGAATACAAGTCGACTGGCGAACGTAACAAAGACGGCAAGCTAGTGTTTGAAAAACACGAGCAAGTTATCTCGGTTGCGACTATTCGTGCGCAGCTGGGTAGCAAGTTCCAAATCACAGGTCTTGATTCACCGAAAGAAGCCCGTGACTTAGCGTTGCTACTTCGCGCAGGTGCACTGATTGCGCCAATTCAAATTGTTGAAGAGCGTACGGTTGGACCAAGCTTGGGTAAAGAAAACATTGAGCTGGGCATGCAGGCTATTATGTATGGTCTGGCAGCGGTACTTGTTTTCATGTTGATTTACTACAAAGCCTTTGGTGTGGTAGCGAACATCGCTCTGATTACAAACCTAGTTATGATTGTGGGCATTATGTCGATGATCCCTGGTGCAACGCTTACGCTACCGGGTATGGCAGGTATTGTACTGACCGTTGGTATGGCGGTAGATGCAAACGTGCTTATCTTTGAGCGTATACGAGAAGAGATACGTGATGGCCGCAGCCCACAGCATGCCATTCATCAAGGTTACGACAGTGCTTTTTCTACCATTCTAGATGCTAACATTACCACCTTCATTGCAGGCTTAATCCTGTTTGCCGTGGGCACAGGCCCAATTAAAGGCTTCTCGATTACACTGATGATTGGTATAGCAACCTCGATGTTTACCGCAATCCTTGTTACGCGCGTTATTGTTAACGCAGTATGGGGCGGTCGACGCGTAGAGAAATTGGCGATTTAAGGAAGTAACATGCAATTATTAAAACTATCCGATACCGTCAATTTTATGCGCCTTCGCATTCCTGCGATGGTGTTATCAACGGTACTCATTTTAGGTTCGTTCGTGTCGCTAGGCGTTAATAGCCTTAACTGGGGGCTAGACTTCACTGGCGGTACGCTAATTGAAGTTGGCTATGAGGACGCTGCTAACTTAGAAGGCATTCGCGCCCAGCTAAACGAAGCGAACTTTGAAGATGCTATAGTGCAAAACTTTGGCAGCAGCCAAGATGTACTTATCCGCATTGCTCCTCGTGATGGCGTTAAAGCCGTGACTATTGGTGAACAGGTACTAGCTGCCTTGCGCGCTGACGGTACTGAGGTTGATATGCGTCGTATCGAGTTCGTAGGTCCTAACGTAGGTGAAGAGCTTACCGAACAGGGCGGCCTTGCGATGCTAGTCGCACTCTTGTGTATTCTAGTTTATGTCGCGATGCGATTTGAATGGCGATTCGCTCTAGGGTCAGTGTCGGCACTAGCTCACGACGTTATACTTACGCTGGGTTTGTTTTCAGTACTTCAAATCGAGTTTGACCTTACGGTACTTGCAGCAGTACTAGCGGTAATTGGTTATTCACTTAACGATACCATCGTTGTGTGTGACCGTATTCGTGAGAACTTCCGCAAAATTCGTAAAGGTGAGCCTGTTGAGATTATCAACATCTCGCTAACGCAAACCCTAAACCGTACTATCATCACATCATTAACCACGGTGTTGGTATTGGTTGCACTATTCTACAAGGGTGGGGCGCTTATTCACGGATTTGCAACCGCCTTGTTGTTCGGTGTAGTGGTTGGTACTTACTCATCGGTGTATATCGCAAGTTCAGTGGCACTTGCATTGGGTATTAGTAAAGAAGACCTAATGCCACCACAAGTGGAAAAGGAAGGCGCAGATTTAGATCCTATGCCTTAGTTTTACACGCTTGAAACGTACAAAAACCGCATCTACGATGCGGTTTTTTTATGCTTTATCAAAAGTGGAATTTACTATTGATTGGGGGCTAATGCTTGTTTCAGATCATCTTTATATCGCCTGGAAAGCGCTACTGATTGACCGTTATTGAGCATTATTGTTCCATCCCCCGTTTCTTCATAACTTATAGACACAATGGCAGGTATTCGCACTGCGTGCGATCGGTGCACTCGCATAAAGCCTTGATGCGCTCCTTCTTCACAAAACCGGCCAAGGGTATAACGCAAGGGGTAAACGCCCACGTGAGTATGAAGGTTAATGTAGTTTCCTGAGGCTTCTACTCGCTGTATGTCGGTGACTTGAACCAAAAACTCCTTATTGAGCTTTTTCACCAATAAATAGTCAGGTAAGGTGCTGGCCACGTTGTCATTCGTTACCTGTGATGTGTCGCGTGTAATAGGTGATGCTTCACCAATTAAGCGTTGATAGCCAAACCGTGCAATATAGTAAAAAGTAATCAGAGTAATATAGCCCCATACATCCTTTCGATATTCGTAGATGAACTCATTGAGCCATATCCCAAAGTCATAATTGCGTTCAGAGAATAAATAGACGAGCTTCCGAAATGCTACCATTAATGATACATGGGCTACCGAAAATAAACTGGCGAAGGCAAAATGCCACCCAAGCCATGTCGCTCCCACTTTTACTTTCTGATCGAGTGTACGTATAGCGATAATTAATGGGATGACGAGCAAAGCGGTGCTCAAAGCACTCGAGTATTCCCAAACGTAAGGCTCCCAAAGTGCTACGCTGTTATTGTCGCTTCGAGAAAATTCAGTCCAACTAGACGCAGCATTGATCGAATTGTTTATAAACAAATAGGCTGCAAGCAAAACGAATGCAGCGTACTTATGTTTTGATTCAGAATCCCTAAGAAACTGACTCCATTTTTCATCCCAGTTATTCACCGCTTAACCCTTTTTCCCTTAATTCTCGTCACTTAGGCGTTTGCTGTCGGACGTCTATCACATTAGATGCAACACGTTAGTTAAGCACTATTGAATAGGAGTGAGGACATTGACGCAAGCATATGTTGATCAGGAAGCAACGTTTGTTAATAGAACTTCAAAGGGGGAGGCGAGAGAGAAGGCCGTTGTCGAGAGTCCTGTCACTCAGCGTTATTTCGAGTTGGATGCACTGCGTGTCATCGCGTTTGGTGTACTCATTTTTTATCACATCGGAATGTATTACGTTTTAGAGTGGGGCTGGCATATAAAAAGCGACGTGCAATTTCCACTACTACAAGACGTGATGATATTGACCAACCAATGGCGTATGTCTTTATTATTTTTGATCTCTGCCATGGTATTTACCGTCGTGCTGCGCCGCGCTTATGGCCAAACGACCTCTCGCTGGCGTGTATCTCTTTCACTACTGGGGAAGAGGGCGTTGCGGATATTAATTCCTCTTGTATTCGGTATGTTTGTTATCGTCGCGCCACAAGTTTATGTAGAGTGGACAGTCAGCGGAGCACTAGCCATGCCGTTTAGCGAGTTCTACGTTGCTTACATTAATCCAAATACTGACTTGTTTATCGACAAACAATCGGTAATTGGCTTACTGACATGGAATCACCTTTGGTTTTTACCTTACCTTTTTGTGTATAGCGCTTTCATATTGCTGTTTTTCCCGCTTATCAGATTTGTGGAAGTAAGGGCGTTGAGAGTACTCGATAGTTTGGCGCTGTTTAGCGTGTTAGTGGTTACGATCATGACTGCCATATGGCTGGAACTACGAGTAGCATATCCCACGTCGCACGACTTGCTTAATGATTGGTATAGTCATGCAAAGTACTTTTTTGTGATGCTGGTAGGTATTGTGGTCGCGCTTAGACCCGCATTGTATGCTGCAATTATGAGGTCCCGTTACGTAAGCTTAACCATTGCGATAGTACTTTACAGCGTCATAATTTTAGACCGTCACGACTTGCTAGGCCCTACAGGGCAGTTAATGGAGTCGTCGCCTGGGTTTCGTGTTTTGGTTGGTGTAATCGTTGTACTTAATCACTGGGCATGGTTGGCAGCAATATTGGGGTTCGGTCGAAAATATTTGTCTAACCCGAGTAAGGTGGTGAGCTATTTGAACAAAGGCGTGTTGCCATACTATATGGTGCATCAAACGATAATTGTGGTGGCGTTCTTTTTGAGCTCCCGTGTATCGTCGACACTCGGAGAATTTATTTTAATAACGCTAATAACCGTTGTGGGGTGCGCACTGACATACGAAGTCGCCAAGCGCTTTTTAATACTTAGATTTTTATTTGGCCTAAAGTTAAACACCAGTCCGCATAGCTCATTAGCCACTTAGCGAGAGGTAAAGTGTTCGTAATCGCGGTGTGTTACCGCAGGTATAACGAAACCAATAAGTGAGAAAAAGAAAAAGGCGCTATGTCACGTCATTCGTGTCATAGCGCCTTTACTGTTTAACTGTGCTTGGTTTATCGGCTCAGTTTATGTGCTTACGAGCGATTTATTTAAGATGCTTCTTATTTAAGATGCTTCTTACTTAAGATGCTTCACTAAGCCTTGAACAACCTTCACGCTACCAGCAACAATTTCGCCTTTGTGAAGCGGGTCGTTTCCGCCTTTAAAGTCAGTTACCAAGCCGCCAGCTTCACGAACAATAAGCTCACCTGCTGCGATATCCCAAGATTTAATGCCGCGCTCCCAGTAACCGTCGTGGCGGCCGGCTGCAACGTAAGCAAGGTCTAGCGCAGCACTACCTGCGCGGCGAATGTCACCCACTTCGTGGAAAATCTTGTTTAAGCTTAGTGCATACTCGCCAAACTGAGATTTGTTCTTAAACGGTAAGCCAGTAGCAATAATGGTTTCAGAAAGGTCACGAGGCTTAGAAGCACGAATACGATAACCGTTAAGCTGCGCGCCTTGACCACGGCTCGCGGTGAATAGTTCGCTGCGAATTGGGTCGAAAACAACCGCTTGATCTAAGCGACCTTTGTGAAGAAGTGCAATTGAAACGGCAAAGTGAGGAATGCCTTTTACAAAGTTAGTGGTGCCATCTAGTGGATCGATGATCCACTGATAATCAGTTTCTGTGCCCAAAACTTCACCCGATTCTTCACCTAGGAAGCAATGGTTCGGGTAAGACTGCTGAATTTTGGCAATAATTGCTTGTTCTGCTTCTTTATCAACTTGAGTAACGAAGTCGTTTAAGCCTTTTGACTCTGTTGCTACTTCATTATGTTTTTCAAAACCACGAACAATAACTGTTCCAGCCGCACGCGCAGCGCGCACCGCAATATTCAGCATAGGATGCATAGATAAACCACCAATTGTAAAAGACCAATGAAACAAACTAACTGTACAAAAAATAGCTAGTTGTTTTCGAAAACGGGCGGAGTCTACCAGAATCTATGCGCGATGCAAATGAAATCCCAGCACAATAGCGTGAATAGCCATCTATACTGCCGCTGTGTTAAACTTCACGCTATTAAGGTCTGTAAGATAGCACGCCAAAAGCGCGTATTATCGAATTAAAGACGCTATCCAAATAAGTACGTAGGTATTACACGCATGCTCGAGAATATTCGCATTATTTTAGTTAACACGTCTCACACGGGAAACATCGGCTCGACAGCAAGAGCTATGAAAACCATGGGGCTGAGCAGCTTATATCTTGTCGACCCAGTAAATGAGCCAGACGGCCAAGCCAGTGCATTGGCGGCAGGGGCTGGTGATGTGCTTGCTAACGCGAAAATTGTAAGCACGCTGGAAGAGGCTGTTAAAGACTGTGGCTTGGTAGTAGGGACGTCTGCACGCTCTCGCACTCATTCATGGCCTATGTTAGGCCCGCGCGACTGTGGCGAAAAGCTGGTCCAAGAAGTAGAAAAGTATCCGGTAGCCTTGGTGTTTGGGCGTGAGAACAGTGGTTTAACTAATGAAGAGCTGCAGCAGTGTCACTTCCATATGTGTATTCCAGCCAACCCTGAATACAGCTCACTTAATTTAGCAGCAGCAGTGCAAACCCTTTGTTATGAAATTCGCATGGCCTATCTAAATCGCGAAACCTATCCAAGTGTTGAGGAAGAATATCCACTGAATGACGATTTAGAGCGTTTTTATACGCATTTGGAAACCACGCTGGAAGGCACGTCATTCATTCGCAAAAGTCACCCGGGTGTGGTTATGACTAAGCTGCGCCGCTTGTTTAACCGAGCACGCCCTGAGTCTCAAGAGCTTAATATATTGCGCGGTATATTGGCGTCTATCGATAAATCGGTGAAGAATGCTAACTCAGGCGATGCAGACCCTGCACCAGCGATAGAAGAAAAAGAGTAAACACTATGTTCGCCCGTATAAAAGATGATATTCAAGGTGTATTTCATCGCGACCCAGCGGCCAGAAACACCTTTGAAGTGCTCACCAACTATCCTGGCCTTCATGCGGTGTGGCTGCATCGCATTAGTCACAAACTATGGAAGGCTGAATGGAAATGGTTGGCACGCAGTTTATCAACCTTTAGCCGCTGGCTTACGGGGATTGAAATTCATCCTGGTGCCACGTTAGGACGACGGGTATTTATCGACCACGGTATGGGTGTGGTCATTGGTGAAACAGCAGAAATTGGCGATGATGTCACCCTTTACCACGGCGTTACTCTTGGAGGCACTAGCTGGCGAGCAGGTAAGCGCCACCCAACCCTTAAAAAAGGCGCTGTAGTTGGGGCTGGTGCCAAAGTGTTGGGGCCTATTATTATAGGTGAAAACGCTAAAGTAGGGTCTAACTCTGTGGTCGTAAAAGATATTCCTGATGGTGCTACGGCAGTGGGGATCCCGGGTCGTATCATTATCTCGAAGCAAAAAGAGATGAATGCCTCGGTAAACCCCGAGCGAGATAAAATTGCCCAGAAATATGGTTTTGATGCCTATGCTGTCGCGCCAGATAACCCTGATCCTGTGGCCAATGCGATGGGCATAATGCTAGAGCATATGCACCAAATGGACACCAAAGTGGAAGAGATGTGCAAGGTCATTCAGTCACTAGGTGGCGATGTGTGTACCGATAATTTACACAATATTAGCGCTGAAGATTTCGCAGAAACGGGTTTCGACCTAACGGAAACCCAAGAGCGAGAGAAGGCTCATTCTTCTTTCGACCCCGCTATTTAACTCTAATTTCGCATACTATTTTCGGGTGCTAAGGCCGAGAACCTTCACCCTTATATAGTAAAAATTCACAAAGGCTTGTTTTTACAAAACATTAACAAGCACATTGACTCATGCATAACTCCAACATACATTGAGATGAAAGGTTGATCATCACTTTTCAGGGACGTTATGCAAGAAACAGCGCCATTACTCGACGTACTAATTGTTGGAGCCGGAATTTCGGGTATCGGCTGCGCCTACCACATTCAAAAAAAATGTCCTGACCTTTCATATTCTATTATAGAAGCCCGCGGTGATTTGGGCGGCACATGGGATTTATTCAAATACCCGGGAATGCGCTCAGATTCTGATTTATTCACCTTTGGCTACGAATTCAAACCTTGGAAAGAGAAAAAGGCCATTGCTGATGGTCGTTCAATAAAGGCTTACGTAGAAGAAACCGCGGCTGAAAACGGTATTAAAGAGCACATACGTTTTTTAACTCGTGTGGTAGATATAGATTGGCAAAGCGATAAACACTATTGGCGGGTTACGTTAAAGTCAGAAGAGAGTGGGCAGCATGAGCACATTGCCGCCAGATGGATATTTAATGCTTCGGGTTATTATCGATACGATAAAGGTTATGCACCACATTTCAGAGGGCGATCACAATTTAACGGCCAGATTGTACATCCACAGCATTGGCCTGAAGATCTGGAATACGAAAACAAACGCGTAGTGGTAATCGGAAGCGGTGCAACGGCGGTAACGCTGGTTCCCGCACTAGCGAAAAGCGCATCGCACGTGACTATGCTGCAAAGAACGCCATCCTACGTATTGCCTGTGCCCGTAGATGATCCAATCGCAAAACATTTACGCGCGTGGTTTAGCGAGGATACAGCGTTTAAAGCTGCGCGTTGGTTTAACATAGCGAAACAGCGTTGGGTGTACGCATTTTGTCAGCGCTTTCCGCATCGTGCGCGCAAAATAATACGCAGTCTTAATGCAAAAATGTTACCAGAAGGGTATCCAGTAGATATACACTTTAACCCACCTTACAATCCTTGGGAGCAGCGACTGTGTGCAGTTCCGGGTGGAGATTTATTCGAGTCAATTTCGAAAGGTAAGACGTCGGTTGCAACAGATACTATAGAAACGTTTACTGAAACGGGCATTAAACTTGATTCGGGCCAGCATATTGAAGCAGATATTATAGTAACAGCCACTGGATTAAACCTTCTGCCTCTAGGAGGGATAGTGCCAAAAATTGATGGTGAAGCTGTTTCGCTTCCAGAATGTGTTACGTATAAAGGTATGTTACTCAGTGGCGTGCCTAATTTTGCTATCGCGGTGGGTTATACAGCTTCATCGTGGACACTAAAAATTGGCCTTCTATGTGAACATTTCACGCGATTGCTCAATCATATGGAAGAGCACGGCTTTACACAGTGTACACCTATAGCAGACCCAAATATGGAAACACAACCGTTGCTAAACTTTGGCGCTGGCTACATCCAACGCTCTTTAGAACAATTGCCACGTCAAGGCACGCAGTTTCCTTGGTCTATGTCGTTCAATTATGCACAAGACGTGAAGATTTTTCGGAAAGGTCGTGTAGACGATCCAGCGCTTAAGTTTGAATAGAAATTTTAATAGACGCACACTTACTTTTATTAAATCACGAGAGCTTTAAATGAGTTTAGCCCAGCATCATGAGCAATACGTAACGCTTAAAAGCGGTGATAGGTTTTGCTATGCCGAACATGGTGTCGGAAATACCGACACCATTGTACTCATTGTGGGTTTAGGTCTTCAGTTGGTTTATTGGCCAAACGCGCTTATTGAGCGTTTAGTTTCTAGTGGATTTCGCGTTATTTGCTTTGACAATCGTGATGCAGGAAGGTCAGTACGCAGCGACACACCGCATCCCAGCCTATTACAGCAGTTAAGAGGAAGGTCGCCGAAAGGTGCATATGGACTTGAACGGATGGCTGAAGATACTGCACAGTTGTTAGAGGCGCTAAATATATCAAGCGCACATATCGCAGGAATGTCTATGGGAGGGATGATTGCACAGACTCTTGCAAGTCTGCATCCTGAAAAAGTGATATCTATGACGTCTATTTTCTCGACGACAGGGAATCGCCGCGTAGGGCAACCCTCTTATTCAACGCTATGGCGAATGGCAAGAGCTAAAGCGCCAATGAACGAAAAAGACGCAGTAAAAAACTATCAGGCAATGATGACGCATATTGGCGATGTAGCTGCAAACGGAGCCGTAAATCAATGGCATCAGTACGCGCGTTTGGCATGGCAGCGAAATGGTGGCAAAAGTGATGCAAAAGCGATGTTCCGGCAAATCGGTGCTATTATGAAATCTGGGGACCGAACGCCAATGCTTCAAAATGTCAAAGCCCCAACATTAGTGATACACGGAGATGTTGATCACATGGTGCATCCCAGTGGCGGTGTTGCGACAGCCAGGGCTATATCAGGTGCTAAACATCAAATATTGCGCGGGTTGCGCCATCAAATTGATACCGTTCAATCACATCGGATAGCAGACAGTATTCTTGCTCATATTCACTTAAATGCAAACAAATAGCGCTTATGGTCGCCAATATTATTTACCCTTCAAATAAGCCATTCATCGCCTTTTATTAGCAGACCTTTCCGCGCAAATTTTGCGCCTAATAGTGCTTAATAGGATGGTACTTAAACGAAACGAAAGTCCTGATACAAAAAAGCGATGAATCGAATCAATAATACCTGACTAATTTACTGGGTCTTATACTTGACCATTTTAGTCGGGTATGTGAAAATTCCCGCACTATAAAACGGCGGGAGAATCCAATGAAACTCACTTCGAAAGGGCGCTATGCGGTTACCGCAATGCTTGATGTCGCTTTGCATTCAAAGCGTGGTCCAGTGCCTCTTGCCGACATTTCAGAACGACAAGAAATTTCTTTATCTTACCTTGAACAGCTTTTTTCTCGATTGCGTAAAGAGCAATTAGTAGACAGTGTTCGCGGGCCTGGCGGCGGCTATTTGTTAGGCCGTGAAGCAAGCAAAATTGCGATAGGCGAAGTCATTCGCGCCGTCGACGAGTCTATTGATGCGACACGTTGCCAAGGACAAGCAGACTGTCAAGGCGGCGATCGCTGCCTAACGCACAGCTTGTGGCAAGACCTAAGTGATCGCATTGCGGCGTTTTTGAATTCAATTACGTTGGGCGAATTAATGGCAAAGCGTGATGTGCAAGAAGTAGCCGACCGCCAAGACGGTAATGCATCACTTCGTCATATCACCAAAGATATCGAAGTTAGTATTCAACTTTAAATTGGTATTGAGTAACGCATGGCTTTATCAACACCCATTTATTTAGATTACGCAGCAACAACACCGGTAGACCCAAGTGTGGCCGAGGCAATGGCAAAATGCCTAACGCTGGATGGCAACTTTGGTAACCCAGCTTCTCGTAGTTATCGCTTCGGCTGGATGGCAGAAGAAGCGGTTGATGTTGCTAGAAATCAAATCAGCGACGCGCTTAATTGCGACCCTAGAGAAATTGTTTTTACTTCGGGGGCCACTGAATCGAACAACCTTTCAATAAAAGGCGTTGCCCAAGGTTATGCCAATAAAGGCAAACATATCATTACCGTTAATACCGAACACAAAGCGGTGTTAGATACCTGTGAGTACTTACAAAGCCAAGGCTTTGAGGTTACGTATCTTGAAGTATTGCCAAACGGTTTAATTGATTTAAATGATCTCGAAAATGCGTTGCGCGACGACACTATTTTGGTGTCGGTGATGCACGTTAACAATGAACTTGGGGTTATCCAAGACATTCAAGCTATTGGCCAGCTTTGTCGTGACAAAGGCATTCTTTTTCATGTGGATGGTGCGCAAAGTGTGGGCAAAATTGCCATTGATTTAGCTGAGCTTCCTATAGATTTGCTGTCTATATCGGCGCACAAGATATACGGCCCGAAAGGTATGGGGGCACTATATGTGCGTCGCCGTCCTAAAATCAATCTGGTTGCACAAATTCATGGCGGGGGCCACGAGCGCGGCATGCGGTCGGGTACATTAGCCACCCACCAAATTGTTGGAATGGGTGAAGCCATCGCGCTAGCTTCTTCAAAAATAGAAGAGGATAGTGCGCGTATTTTAGCGCTGCGTGAATCGCTGTGGCAAGGCCTTCAACAGCTCGACGATATCTATTTAAATGGGCACGCAACACAGCGTATCCCGGGTATTTTAAATGTGAGCTTTGCGGGTGTAGACGGTGAAAGCTTGATGATGGGCTTAAATGATATTGCTGTATCTTCAGGGTCGGCATGTACATCAGCGAGTCTAGAGCCCTCGTATGTGCTGAAAGCGATTGGCCGCAGCAACGAATTGGCGCATGCAGGAATTAGATTCAGCGTGGGGCGTTTTACGACCCAAGAAGACATCGATTACGTAATACAAAAAGTAGTGGATGTAACCACAAGACTACGCCAAGTGGTTTCAGCATAAACGCCTATACCGTCGTTGAGCGCGGGTTTTTGTAGTAGGCAAAGCGTAGTTAGTGTTAGCGCATTCTTTTTTATTTTAGTGAATGTGGAAGAAAATTAATGCGCGTTTGAAGGAAATTGACCTTTAAGCAGCGTTTAAAACGCGTAAGTGGCCATAAATTAATGGCTGAATATTTGAGTGAAATAGTCGGGTATTATATACTACGGCACCAAAATTTTAGGCTGTCCGCAATGTAACTGGCAGTTTTGGCAACTCTTTTGGGCGTAAACCCAAATAAATGACGTTGTTGAAGTTGAAAGTCGATATAAATTACCAAGACCGTGGGGTGATTTATTTGCCAGTTAAATAGAAAGGTTAGTGGCAGCAAATGCAGGCAAACAAGTGAGATCCCAACATGAGTGAACAGATCGAACAGGCGTTAGAAAGAAAGTACGATGCGGGTTTCTATTCAGAAATCGAATCGGAAACGTTTGAAAGCGGCCTGGACGAGTCGGTTATCCGCCGCATATCAGCAATGAAAAACGAGCCTGAATGGATGCTTGAATGGCGTTTGAAGTCTTATCATGCATGGCTAGAAATGGAAGAGCCTGATTGGGCGCATGTCGACTATCCGAAAATCGATTATCAGGCCATTTCTTATTACTCGGCACCAAAGAGTATGAAAGATAAGCCTAAGTCGCTAGATGAAGTTGACCCTGAGCTACTTCGCACCTATGAAAAGCTGGGCATTCCTCTACACGAGCAGGAAATGCTGGCAGGCGTTGCGGTAGATGCGGTATTCGACTCGGTATCGGTTGTAACTACGTTCCGCGATAAGCTTGAAGAAGCGGGAGTGATCTTTTGCCCAATTTCTGAGGCAGTACAGAAGTACCCAGACCTTGTAAAGAAATACATCGGTTCGGTAGTGCCGCGCACAGATAACTATTTTGCTGCGCTTAATAGCGCTGTATTTACTGACGGTTCATTTGTTTATATTCCAAAAGGCACACGTTGCCCAATGGAGCTTTCTACTTATTTCCGTATTAACGAAATGAACACCGGTCAGTTCGAGCGTACCTTGATTGTTGCTGATGAAGGCAGCTATGTAAGCTACCTTGAAGGTTGTACCGCACCGCAGCGCGATGAAAACCAGCTGCATGCGGCAGTGGTTGAGCTAGTGGCAATGGACGATGCGCAAATTAAATACTCAACGGTACAGAACTGGTACCCAGGTGACGAGAACGGTAAAGGCGGTATCTACAACTTCGTGACAAAACGTGGTGTAGCGCATACTAATGCCAAAATCTCGTGGACGCAGGTTGAAACCGGCTCTGCGGTTACGTGGAAGTACCCAAGCTGTGTACTTAAAGGCGACAACAGTGTAGGTGAATTCTATTCAGTAGCGCTAACGCGCGGTCGCCAGCAGGCTGATACCGGAACTAAGATGATCCACGTGGGTAAAAATACCAAGTCGACCATTATCTCTAAAGGTATCTCAGCGGGTAACAGTAACAACGCCTATCGCGGGCTGGTTCAAATGGGCCCTCGCGCAGACGGAGCACGTAACTTCACCGAGTGTGACTCGCTACTTATCGGTGACAAATGTGGCGCGCACACATTCCCGTATATCGAAAGCCGCAACCCTTCAGCCATTGTTGAGCACGAAGCAACTACATCGAAGGTGAGCGACGAACAATTATTCCTGTGTCAGCAACGTGGCTTAGACACAGAAAAGGCCGTTTCTATGATTGTTAACGGTTTCTGTAAAGAAGTATTCAAAGAGCTGCCAATGGAATTTGCCGTAGAAGCCGGCAAGCTGCTCGAAATTAGTCTTGAAGGTTCAGTGGGGTAATCAATGCTTAGTATCAAGAATTTACATGCCAGCGTGGAAGAGAAAAACATCATTAAAGGTCTTAACCTTGAAGTTAAACCTGGTGAAGTACACGCTATCATGGGCCCCAACGGAGCCGGTAAAAGTACACTAGGCTACGTCCTATCTGGTCGTGATGGTTACGAAGTAAGCGAAGGCGAAGCCACGCTTAACGGTAAAGACCTATTAGAGCTTGAAGTAGAAGAGCGTGCCCGTGAAGGCCTTTTCCTTGCGTTCCAATACCCAGTTGAAATTCCTGGCGTAAGCAATATGGAATTCATGAAAGAGTCAGTTAACGCTATGCGCGAGCAGCGCGGCGAAGCGCCATTAACAGCTGCTGAGTTTTTAAAGAAAGCAAAAGAAGCGTGCAAGCAGGTACAGCTTCCATTGGATTTCTTGAAGCGCGGTGTAAACGAAGGTTTCTCTGGTGGTGAGAAGAAGCGTAACGAAATCATGCAAATGATTTTGCTAGAGCCAAAACTTTGTATTCTTGATGAATCTGACTCTGGCCTTGACGTTGACGCACTTCAGGTTGTTGCCGATGGCGTTAACAGTCAGCGCGACGGTGAGCGCAGCTTCATCGTTGTTACCCACTACCAGCGTCTTCTAGACTACATCAAGCCTGACTTCGTTCACATTCTTGCCGACGGCAAAATAGTGAAAAGCGGTGACGCGTCACTAGCGCTAGAAGTTGAGAAGAGCGGATACGCATTCCTAGGTAAAGCGTACGAGGAGGCTGAAGCATGAGTCAATGGCTAGAACAGGTCATTGATGCGGCGCAAATCTCCGATTACTTAGCGCCCGTGCGTCAGCAGGCCTTAGAAAAGTTAAAAGCTGATGGTTGGCCAGCCCGTAGAAACGAAAGCTGGCGCTTTACACCGTTAACGCCACTTGAGAAGCGTGAAGCGAAGCAAGCGGTTCAGGCAGATTATCTACCAGTACCCGCTATCGATAACCTAAATGCTATTGACCTTGTATTTGTAGACGGTGTATTGGTCACGCAGGTTAATACGCTAAATGTGCCAGCGGGCATGAGCATCACGTCGCTTAATAATGATGATGCTGCCACGCAACAAGCGATCAGCAGTGTATACGGTCAGGTTAAACCTACCCGTCATATGTTTGGCCTAGTTAACGATGCGCTGTGCCAACACGGTATATTTATTAATGTTGAAGCAGGCGCGAAAATCGACACGCCAGTGCGTATTGTGAACATGGCGTCGCAAAATGTTGATGCTCATACGCGTGTGGTGGTGAAGGTCGCTGAAGGCGCAAGTGCTACTGTTATCGAGCAAGGTTTTGGCGATACTGAAAGTTTAACCACAGCGTTTGCTGAATATGACCTTGCTGATGATGCACACCTAGAGCACTATCGTTTTGCTATGTTTACCGGCAAAGCCAAGCAATTAGGCGGCAGCCACTTCAAACTTCATAACCGCACCACGCTTAACAGCACCATGGTGGGCTATGGAAGTGAGCTTTCCCGTTTAGATGTAGACATTCATCACGCCGGCGAATTTGCCGATGCAAAAATGAATGCCATTTATCTTCTGGCGGAAGGCGAGTTATTTGACCTTCACTCTACCATCGAGCACGCGATGCCTAATGGCACAACAGAAGAAAACGCGCGTGGGATTGTAGGCGATAAAGCACGTGCCGTGTTCAATGGTCGCATTCATATTCATCGTGATGCGCAAAAGACATTGGCTGAACTTAATAACCGCAACTTGTTGCTATCTCGCCGTGGCGTTATCAACACCAAGCCTGAGCTTGAAATTTATGCTGATGACGTAAAATGTGCTCACGGTGCAACGGTTGCTGAAATTGAAGAAGAAGCCTTGTATTACATGCTTACCCGCGGCGTTTCTCGCAGTAAAGCACTTGTAATGCTCAACTTTGGCTTCATTCAAGAGCTTATAAATGACGTGCCTAATGCGGCAGTCCGTGAATGGCTAGCACCAATTTTAAGTGAGCGCTTCGCCCAAATGGAGGTGAAATGAGCTTAGACGTTGCAGCACTTCGTGCCCAGTTTCCTATTTTATCTAAAACGGTAGACGGCAAGCCGCTGGTCTACCTAGATAATGCGGCAACAACACAAAAACCTCAGGCCGTTATCGACGCCTTAGTAGATTTTTACACGGGGACGAATGCAAACGTGCACCGCGGTGCGCACCATTTATCGGATGAAGCCACGCGCCGTTACGAAAATGCACGTACCAGCGTTGCAAAGTTCATTAACGCAAATGCGCGTGAAGAAGTTATTTGGACGTCGGGCACAACAGAAGCCATTAATATTGTGGCTAATGGCCTTGGTCAACTTCTTAGTGAAGGTGACGAAGTGATGGTGACTGAGCTGGAGCACCACGCAAACTTGGTGACCTGGCAACAAGCGTGTCGCCGTTCTGGTGCAACGCTCAATGTTGTGCCTATTTTTGATAGCGGTGAGCTTGATGTTGAAGCGTTTGACAGATTGCTGTCTGAAAACACTAAGCTAGTGGCGTTTCCACACGTATCGAATGCATTAGGTACGGTGAACCCAATTAAACTGCTTACTGAAAAAGCGAAAGCGGTTGGCGCATGGGTGCTGGTTGATGGCGCACAAGGTATTGCTCATGGCGGTGTTGACGTACAAGACATTGGCTGTGATTTTTATGCGTTTTCAGGGCACAAGCTATTCGGTCCAACAGGCATTGGCTGTCTGTGGGGCAGAAAAGAGGTGCTAGAAACCTGGCCTGTTTGGCAGGTAGGCGGCGAGATGATCAAAGACGTGACCTACCATGAAGCCACATGGGGTGCATTGCCAAATCGTTTAGAAGCCGGTACGCCAAACATCGCAGGTGCCATTGGTATGGGCGCTGCAGTAGATTGGTTTAGTGCCCTTGATGTCAATGCATTGCATGAACATGAACAAAAGCTGCTTGCCTATGCTACCGAGCAGGCCGAAGCGTTTGACGGTATGCGGATAATCGGTACGGCACCTAAAAAGGTAGGCGTGCTGAGCTTTCTACTGGAAGGCGCGCACCCGGCGGACGTGGGCTTTATTCTCGATAGACAAGGCGTTGCAATTCGTACCGGTGATAACTGTGCACAGCCGCTAATGAAGCGCTTTGGTATTCCGGGTACTGCTCGTGCGTCGTTCTCAATTTACAATACGCTTGAAGAAGTCGACAGCTTATTTGCTGCGCTTAAAAAAGCAAAAATGATGTTGGCCTAAGGAGGCATTATGAGTGTTGAAACTTTCGTACCTAGTACAAAACTCATTTCGCTAACTGACAGTGCCGTTAAGCATTTCGAAAGTAAGCTTAAAGACAAGCCTGGTCAGTTAATTCGTTTATCGACAAAAGTAAGCGGCTGTACAGGTTACGCCTACGTGCTTGATTTCGCAGATAGCGCGCAAGCCGATGACGAAATTGTTGAAATTTCGCCACTACTTAACGTAGCCGTTGCTGCAGATGCCACCGATCTACTGCGTAATACAGAAATTGATTACGTTACAGAAGGTGTTAACGGCGTCATTAAATACAACAACCCCAACGTGGTTGATGAGTGCGGATGCGGTGAAAGCTTTAACGTAGGCTAAGTGCCACGTCAAAGGCCATCAGTGGTAGAACAAAGAGTACTAAGTAGTTTATGAAGCAAAAAATGGTGACCACCGAGCGCGACTGTAAAGCGCGCTTAGTTCCAGCGGGCAATCCAACCGTGATCCCTGAAGGTGAGTTTGTGAATATCACCCAAGAGCTCGGTGGTAACTATACGGTAACGTGGCGTGGCAACATGTACCGTATCGATGGTACTGATGCAGGTGCTATTGGCCGAAAAGCGATGACTCTGAGCTTTGACGCGCCAGAAGATGGCAATATTAGCGAGCAGCAAGTGTGGGACGCGTTAGAAACTATTTTTGACCCTGAGATCCCTATCAATCTCGTATCCCTTGGTCTTATCTACAAAGTGGAAATTGATCAAGATACTAGCAGCGTCAATATTGATATGACCCTGACCGCACCAGGCTGTGGCATGGGCCCAGTATTGGTTGGCGACGTTGAATACCGAGTTGCCATGGTTCCCCATGTTAAAAACGTCAACGTAGAGCTTGTATTCGACCCTGCATGGTCCCGTGATATGATGAGTGAAGAAGCACAGCTTGAAGCAGGTCTGTTCTTCTAATCATCCACGCAGTGAAATTTAATCACACAACTTTTCAAACAAACTAAGCGGAAATAGTAATGCAACTACCTAGCAGTGACGAAATTATTGATGATTTAGCGTTCTTCGACGATTGGGAACAGCGTTATCAGTACATCATTGATTTAGGGAAATCTATTCCGGGCTTGCCTGAAGATGCTAAAACATCCGAGCGTTTGGTCAAAGGGTGTCAGAGCAGCGTTTGGCTGGTGGAGTCTTACGACGGCAATAAAATCAACTTTGACGTAGACAGCGATGCAGTTATCGTTCAAGGACTGCTTGCGTTAGTACTTGCCGCTTATAATGACAAAACGCCAACAGATATTTTAGCGTTTGATATCGACGGCTATTTTGAAGCACTAGACCTAGAGCGTCATATAACGCCAACCCGCGGTAATGGCTTACGCGCCATCGTAGGTAAAATTCAAGAATTAGCAAAAGCCAACGCTTAATTTTTTAAGCGTTGGTTTCTTTAAGCCGTTTAGGGTTTCATAGTAAAGGCAGTGGGGCAGGTGAGTCCTCGATAATTAGTTCTGTGCAAAATAATCTGTACGCTGTCATCATATTGTCATCGCCAACAGGCTAACCTTTCTCTACATTTGCGCGTAAAAACAGTACTTTATATCTGATTTGATAAAGGCTCTGGTCAAGCTGCTATTTATTGCCTATAATTCGCGGCCAAAATTTTAAAGATACACACACTATTTGTTTGGAGAGAGAACATGGCTCTTGAGCGTACTTTTTCGATTATCAAGCCTGATGCGGTAGCTAAAAACGTAATCGGTGCAATTTACAACCGTTTCGAATCTGCAGGTCTTCGCATCGTGGCATCTAAGATGATCCACATGAGCAAAGAGCAAGCAGAAGGCTTCTATGCAGAACACAAAGAGCGTCCTTTCTTCGGCGCACTTGTAGACTTCATGACGTCTGGTCCTGTTATGGTTCAAGTACTAGAAGGCGAAAACGCAGTTCTAGCTAACCGTGAAATCATGGGCGCAACTAACCCAGCTGATGCAGCTGCAGGTACACTACGTTCAGACTACGCTGCGTCAATCGACGAAAACGCAGTTCACGGTTCTGACGCTCCTGAGTCAGCAGCACGTGAAATTGCTTACTTCTTCTCTGAAGAAGAAATCTGCCCACGTACTCGCTAAGATTACGTAGGTAGAATTAACGGGGCTATAAGCCCCGTTTTTTGTTTCTGAGCGTCTGAGCACGCTTTATGCTGCTTTGCTCGGCGCTCATTTAGGCAAGCTAAACAACGCTTCTCGCGCATTGCCTAAAGCGCGCTCAGTCACTCAGAAGAAAGATACACGCTTTATGCTGCTTTGCTCGGCGCTCATTTAGGCAAGCTAAACCACGCTTCTCGCGCATTGCCTCAAGCGCGCTCAGTCACTCAGAAGAAAGATACACGCTTTATGCCGCTTTGCTCGGCGCTCATTTAGGCAAGCTAAACCACGCTTCTCGCGCATCGCCAAACTTAACGTTTCTCTGCGTTAAATCGGCTTTTTCTCAAATCTCATCTGTGGTAAAATCCGCGCAAATTTTAATCAGCGCTTTTCTTTTTCTTAAACGTCGTTCAAGACATAGTCGAATCGCTGGTTTTTACACCGTATTCAGTAGTAAGAGGGGCATCCCTCGAAGGTAAAAGGGTCATCTTATTCATGGCAAAAACTAACTTATTAAACTTAAATCGCGAAGGCTTGCGCAATTTCTTCAAAGAAATGGGCGAGAAACCGTTTCGTGCCGATCAGGTGATGAAATGGATTTACCAGCACGGTATCAGCGATTTTGAGGAAATGAGTAACCTCAATAAAAACCTTCGCGCGATGCTCATTGAAAATTGCGAAATTAAAGCGCCTGAAATTGCATACTTTCAAGAAGCGAGCGACGGCACTATTAAGTTTGCACTTACCCTTGAAGGTGGTCAGGAAGTTGAATCTGTTTGGATCCCAGAAACTGACCGTGCAACGCTTTGCGTGTCATCACAGGTAGGTTGCGCGCTAGAGTGTACTTTCTGTTCAACCGCGCAGCAGGGGTTTAACCGTAACCTAAGTGTAAGTGAAATTATTGGTCAGGTATGGCGTGTAGCTACTTTCCTTGGTCTTTCAAAAGACTCAAGCAAACGCCCTATCACTAACGTAGTAATGATGGGTATGGGTGAGCCACTGCTTAACCTTAAAAACGTTGTACCAGCAATGGATATTATGCTGGACGATTTCGGTTTCGGCCTGTCTAAACGCCGCGTTACGCTGAGTACATCTGGTGTAGTACCTGCGCTAGATATGTTGGGTGACCAAATAGACGTAGCGTTAGCTATTTCATTACACGCACCCACCGATGAGTTGCGCAACGAGATCGTGCCTATCAATAAGAAGTACAATATCGAAGCCTTCTTAGCAGGCGTACGTCGTTATCTGGCCAAATCTAAAGCGAACCAAGGCCGCGTAACGGTAGAATACGTTATGCTTTCAAACATCAATGACAGCACTGAACAAGCGCACCAGTTGGCAAAGGTATTGAAAGACACACCTAGTAAAATAAACTTAATACCATTTAACCCTTACCCGGGTTCGCCTTATACATGTTCAAGCAATTCGCGTATTGATAGATTCGCAAAAGTGCTTATGGAATATGGGTTTACAACCGTTGTGCGTAAAACACGAGGTGATGATATCGACGCAGCATGCGGTCAATTAGTGGGTGATGTGGTAGACAGAACGAAAAGAATGTTAAAAAAACAGGTGAAGGGCGAAGCAATTTCAGTAAAAATGGCCCAATAATCATTAAGATATTAGGGTAAGACTATGGTTGCGGGATTGCGAACGTCACTTAAAATTGGCTTTTTAAGCGCGATTATTTTCACTTCTGGCTGTGTCAGTAATAGCCAGTCAGGGTTGTATGGCGGTAACTTCGATCACGAAGAAGCCGCCAAAACACGCATGTCCCTTGGTCTTACCTACCTTCAAAATAACAACTACACGCAGGCAAAAAAGAACCTCGACAAAGCGCTTGAGTTTAATCCACGCTCTGCAGATGTTCAGTTCGCTATGGCATATTACTATCAGCTGGTGGGCGATAACCTTCGAGCGGAAGAGTACTATGAAACTGCTATCGACCTAGCGCCTAACAATGGCGATATTGCCAACAGTTATGGCGCGTTTAAGTGCCAAAACGGCGAATACGAAAAAGCCAAAGCGTATTTCTTTGATGCGATAAATAACAGGCTTTACGCTAACGCAGCGCAAACCTACGAGAACTTGGCATTGTGCGCGCAAAGTCAAGGTAAGCTAGATGAAGCGATCGGCTATTTTCAAGACGCATTAAAACATCAGCCTGCCCGGGGCAAAAGTCTGTTCTTACTCAGTGAACTTTACACGGTTTCAGAACAATGGGAACTTGCTGAATCTACGTTACGAAAATACGAACGTGTTGCCAAAGTTACGCCTGATTCATTGTGGTTAGCTTATGAAATAGCCAAAGGGAAAGGGGACCTAGAGACTGCAAAGGGTTATGGCGAAATGATGATGTCATTGTTCCCTGAAAGTGAGCTTACTAAACGTTACTTAGTGCAACGTGAAAGTATGCAAAACAGAGTGGTTAAAACCGTCAAATCTACACAGCCAAACGATTCTGAAACAGAAATAAGCGAAAACCAAACAAATACCGACGGGCTTGCACAAACATCATCAAACGATAAAGAAAATGAAAAGAGCGTCGCCCAAGACAACGACGCTCAGCGTCAATCTCAGAGCAATAACTCCGACAACGCTCCTACAGCCACAGCTAACACACCAGAAAAAGTACAAAATACTGAATTATCTGTGCAAAGTGATAAATTCCATGTAGTAAAAGAAGGTGAAAACTTATATCGTATTTCTTTATTGCACAATATCAAAATGGCAACACTGCAAGAGTGGAATAACCTTGATAATACTGGCGCTATTATTGCTGGTCAGACGCTTTGGTTAGTACCACCGAGTATGCAGGAGGAATAAGGTTTAATGGTGTCGGAAGAAAAAGCGAATCAAGAAGTTACTTCGCAACAACAAGAAAACACGCCAAGTCCAGGGGCAATGCTAAAAGCGCGCCGTGAAACGCTAGGTTTGTCTCAACAAGATATTGCTGATAAATTATTTTTGAAAGCTAAACAAATCAATGATTTAGAAAATGATGTCATTGATGACAAGTCGTCAGTGACTTTTACAAAAGGATACGTGAGAAATTATGCCAAGCAATTAGGCATGAATTCTCAAGAAGTTATTGAGGCATTCGAACGCTTCCACAATCAAACATCTGTACCATCTTCTGAGAAATTACAGAGCTTTTCAAAGCGTGTCGCAAAACAGACACACGATGACAGGTGGATGATGGTAACTTATGTTATTTTACTTCTTATCATTGCCGCCGTTGTCGTGTGGTGGTATCAACAGCCTAGTGACGACACGGTAGCTGAACTGCCACTTAGTGAGGCTGTTAAGCGAGAAGCCGCTAATACGCCTGTCCCATCGGCGGGCACAGATACCGACAATGTAACTACTGACGCCTCGTCGTCGCAGGGTGATACGGCTGGAAACAATCAGCTAGACACGGGCGTGAGCAATAGTTCAAACTCAGAAACCAGCGGTGCGTTCAGCGACCAAGATAGCGGTTTTAACCAAGATGGTAGCTTGAATGATGGTGCAATCTCAGCACCCGATACAGAGGTGAATGATAGCAATAACCTAACCGCTCTGGTTGATTCTGCGAATAGTAACGAACCCCAACCCAACCTTAATGTGAATAGTCAGTCTGATGCAGCGCCAATTGCTATGGTTTTCACTTTCGACGATGACTGTTGGGTTAATATAAAAGACGCGTCTGGAGAAGCTATTGCCTATGGGGTAAAGCTAAAAGGACGAGTTATGGAAATTCAAGGCGTTCCTCCTGTTGAAGTTACGCTCGGTGCACCGGATAATGTGCGCATATCAGTTAACGGCGAGTCTGTTGATATTTCTTCATACCAAAACGGTAAAACAGCTCGCTTCGCACTTCCTTTATAGGTAATTAGATGTTTGCAGAAAGTCCTATTAAACGCAGAAAGTCTACGCGTATTAATGTAGGTAACGTCCCCATTGGTGATGGCGCTCCCATTGCTGTTCAATCTATGACGAATACGCGAACCACTGATGTGGCAGCGACCGTCGATCAAATAAACCGTATTGTTGCAGTGGGTGGGGAGATCGTTCGAGTATCTGTGCCCACGATGGAAGCGGCTGAAGCATTTAAAGAAATTAAAAAGCAGGTGAGTGTGCCACTCGTTGCAGACATTCATTTCGACTACCGTATCGCACTTAAGGTTGCTGAATACGGCGTAGATTGTCTGCGTATTAACCCAGGTAACATAGGTAATATGGAGCGTGTGCGCTCTGTGGTCGATTGTGCAAAAGACAAAAATATTCCTATTCGTATTGGTGTGAACGGTGGCTCGTTAGAAAAAGACTTACAAGAAAAGTACGGTGAGCCAACGCCAGAAGCGCTGGTTGAATCCGCAATGCGTCATGTGGATATTCTCGACAAACTTAACTTTGATCAATTCAAAGTCAGCGTTAAAGCGTCAGATGTTTTCTTAGCTGTTGGCGCCTATCGTCTATTGGCACAAAAAATAGACCAGCCGCTTCACTTAGGTATTACCGAAGCCGGTGGTCAGCGCGCCGGCGCCGTGAAGAGTGCAGTTGGCTTAGGTATGCTATTGGCTGAAGGTATTGGTGATACGTTGCGCGTATCGTTAGCCGCTGATCCGGTGGAAGAAATCAAGGTAGGCTTTGATATTCTGAAGTCACTGCGTATTCGCTCGCGCGGTATAAACTTTATTGCTTGCCCGAGTTGTTCACGACAAGAATTCGATGTAATCGGCACAGTGAATGCTCTTGAGCAGCGATTGGAAGATATTCTTACGCCAATGGACGTCTCTATCATCGGTTGCGTGGTTAACGGCCCAGGCGAAGCAGAAGTGTCTGATTTGGGCCTCACTGGCGCACGTAACATGAGCGGCCTATATGAAGACGGTAAGCGCGTTAAAGAACGTCTTCCTAACGACGATCTAGTGGATAAGCTTGAAGCTAAGATTCGCGCCAAAGCATCGCGTATGAGTGAACAAAATAAAATTCAGGTCTCGGTTAAAGACTGAGACATTTTTTGTTCATTGTTGTTTACTCCCAAAGCCCCTATAATGCGGGGCTTTTCACTATTTAGCAGTATGAGAATTTCACGTGGCTAAGACTATTCAGGCAATTCGAGGCATGAATGACTGCCTACCGGAGATTTCCGGTACATGGCAGAAGGTAGAATCTGTACTTCGTCAGGTTGTGGCGAGTTATGGTTACCAAGAAATACGTACTCCCATCGTTGAAAGCACCGACTTGTTCAAGCGTTCTATCGGTGAAGTTACCGATATCGTTGAAAAAGAAATGTATACCTTCGAAGATAGAAATGGCGACAGCTTAACGCTACGTCCAGAAGGTACGGCAAGTTGCGTGCGCGCAGGAAACGAGCACGGCTTATTGTACAACCAGCAGCAACGCCTGTGGTACATGGGGCCAATGTTCCGTCATGAACGTCCACAAAAAGGGCGTTATCGCCAGTTCCATCAGTTCGGTGTAGAGACCTACGGTATGGACGGCCCTGACATCGACTTAGAAGTTATTCTTCTTAGTGCACGCTTTTGGAAAGCTTTTGGTATTGAGCAACACGTAAAACTTCAAATAAATACGTTAGGTTCAAATGAAGCGCGTGCTGCATATCGCGATACGCTGGTTGATTTCTTAAAACAGCGCGCAGACCAGCTCGATGAAGATTCCCTGCGTCGACTTGAAACGAATCCACTTCGCGTACTCGATTCAAAGAACCCTGATGTTCAAGCTGCGATTGCCGATGCGCCAGCGCTAATCGATCATCTTGATGAAGAATCTAAAGTGCATTTTGAAACCTTGTGTTCGCGCTTAACGCAAGCAGGTATTGAGTTTGAAATAAATCCTCGACTAGTGCGCGGATTAGATTACTACAACCGTACCGTGTTTGAGTGGGTGACAGACAGCCTGGGAGCCCAAGGTACAGTGTGTGCTGGAGGCCGTTACGATGGCTTGGTAGAGCAGCTGGGTGGCAAAGCAACGCCTGCGGTTGGTTTTGCTATGGGCATTGAACGTTTGGTACTGTTGCTAACCACGTTAACCGAAGAAGGTCAGGACTCGAGCTTCGCAGATGTTTACGTAACGGCGATGGGCGAAGAGGCACAGTCATACGCTATTGAGGTAGCAGAACATCTTCGAAATACGCTTCCTAATACACGCATAATGATGCACTGTGGCGGCGGCAACTTTAAAAAACAATTAAAGCGTGCAGATAAAACAGGTGCACGCTTAGCGCTGCTTTTAGGCAATGACGAAATGCAGTCTCGCGAAGTAGGTGTTAAACCACTGCGCGATGGTCAAGAACAAGTTACAGTCAGCTTCGATACCTTATCTGATAAGGTTGCAGATATGCTGAGCGCAAAATAAAAAGAGGACATCATGGAACAGTTCGCAACAGAAGAACAACAAGTAGAAGCGATTAAACGTTTTTGGAAAGAGCACGGTACGGCGATTATCGTGGGTGCAGCACTTGGTCTAGGTGGCCTTTGGGGCTGGAGAGCGTATTCAGAAGCGCAAATTGAAACTAAAGAAGCGGCATCGGTTGCCTATCAAAATGCCGTAGAAACATTCGGTACAGAAGGCAGCGACGCAAAAGTTAAAGCTTTTATCGAAGAGAACAAAGACAGTGGTTATGCGAGCATTGCCAGCCTTCTTGCTGCTAAGCAAGCGGTAGATGCCGGTGATTTAGACGCTGCAGCTTCTCACCTAAATAGCGTAGTAACCTTTGCCGAAAATGATGAATTGAAAGTGCTTGCCTCACTTCGTTTGTCGCGTGTGCAAATTGAAATGAACCAGCTGGACGCGGCGTTGTCTACGCTTAGCAATGTAACAAATGACGCATTTTCAGCAGAAGTTTCTGAATTAAAAGGCGATGTGTATCAAAAACAAGGCAAGTTTGATGATGCTCGCTTAGCTTATTCAAATGCGTTAGAAAAAAATGCCAACAATCCGCTTTTACAAATGAAGTTAGATAACCTATCGGTATCTGCTGCGCAATAAGCGAAAGCCTTAGGGCTGGTATAAATAATAAAGAGGTACGCAATTTGTTTCACAACACGTGTGGCCGTAAAGGTCGATTTGCTCGCACGATAGGTATGGCACTCGCGGTGTCTATCACAATGTCTGGCTGCTCAACTATTTCAGACTGGTTTGCAGATGATGAAGAATTAGAGATTCGTCGTTTAAAGCCTATTGAGGCTAAATTCACACCTAAATTAGTGTGGGATCGCGATATTGGTGATGGCGTTAATCATTACTTCTCTCGTCTTCGCCCTGTTTATGCCTATGACAAGCTTTATGCTGCCGATCGCCATGGCGCCGTTGTCGCGATGGACCCTGAGTCGGGTAAGGTGTTGTGGGAGAAAGATTTCGCACAGTTTCGCTCTGAGGGCATGCTAAGCTCAGTCACTAATTTGTGGCGTAGCGGTGAGACTGCACGTATTGGTGGTATCGCCGTAGCAGACAGACACGTATTCATTGGTACAGAAAACGGCTATGTAGCTGCAATGGATGCAGAAACCGGAGAGTTAGTTTGGGATGCGTCTGTTCCCGGTGAGATTTTAGCGGCTCCGGCAGCTGATGAAGGTATCTTAGTGGTTAATACGGGGGCTGGTAGCTTATTTGGTTTCAATACCCGCACTGGTGAACAGTTGTGGAGACACGAAGGTGATACTCCTCCGCTAACATTACGTGGTATTTCTGGCCCAATCGCATCTAACGGTGGTGCTATCATCGGCACACCTACAGGTAAGATTCAGGTTAATCTTATCGAAACAGGTGTACTTGCGTGGGAAACGGTAATTGCAACGCCTTCTGGTGCAACAGAGTTAGAGCGTATTGTTGATATCGACACAACGCCTGTTTTATTTGGCGGCACGGTTTACACGGTTTCTTACAACGGAACATTAGCTGCTGTAGAGTTACGTTCAGGTCGTGTAATTTGGAAACGTGAATATGCATCGTTTCGCAATTTGAATATCGACGGCAATAAAATTTTTGTTGTAGACAACAACTCTAACGTTTATGCCCTTGATAGACGAAACGGCGTAGAGCTTTGGTCTCAAGGTTCACTTAAGCATCGCTCATTAACGGCTGCTACTCCGGTAGGCGACCATGTGGTTGTTGGTGATAACTGGGGCTTTCTACACTGGATTGAACAAGAAACAGGTGAAGTTGTTGCACGTCTAGATGTTGGCGGCGATGACGAAGATGATTCAATCTATGCTGCGCCGTTGAAGGTTGATGATAAGATTATAGCGGTAACACGTAATGGCGTAATAGCGTCGGTGCAAGTTCCAAAGTAACAGGAACGTTTCGCTAATATTTAAACAGAAAAGGTGCTTAAAGCGCCTTTTTTTATACCCCGCGGTTTTTTCGGGCCTAAACTTGGCCATTATCAATGGGTAGACGGTTTCTCTTCGTGTTATTGAACGCCATTGGTATTAGGTAGTGAACAAGGTATAATGCGCCCATTCTCAAAAGCCTCATAGTAATTCACCTCTCGTTAGAGAATACAGCTCCCGAACGTTAGTTGTAATAGATGGTGTATGCGGCTTGTGCTTTTTTAGCTTTCATGACCCCTAGGATCTGATAAATGTTACCCGTTGTTGCTTTGGTTGGCCGCCCTAATGTTGGTAAGTCTACCTTGTTTAATCGCCTTACAAATACCCGTGATGCACTAGTTGCTGACTATCCGGGGCTAACTCGCGACCGTAAATACGGCCAAGCGAAATTTGAAAAGCGCCAGTTCATAGTAGTGGATACCGGCGGTATTACGGGCGATGAAGAGGGCATTGATGCTGAAATGGCACAACAGTCTTTGTTAGCTATAGAAGAGGCTGATGTCGTATTGTTTTTGGTTGACGCAAGAGCAGGTATGCTGCCAGCCGACCAAGGTATCGCTGATCATCTTCGACGCATAAACAAAAAAGTGTTTGTTGTGGCGAACAAGGTTGATGGAATTGACGGCGATAGTGAAAGTGCGGAATTTTACTCCTTAGGCTTAGGTGATATTAAGCAAATTGCTGCGGCGCACGGTCGCGGTGTTAGCCAATTGCTGCAGGACGCCTTAAAGCCACTTGAATCTGATTTCCCGGACATGGAAATTGTCGATGAGGAGCCTGAAGAAGAAGAGGATGCTGAAACGCAGCGTCAACGCCTTCAAGAGTTACCTATCAAACTTGCTATCGTAGGTAAGCCCAACGTGGGTAAGTCGACACTGACAAACCGCATTTTAGGTGAAGAGCGCGTGGTGGTATTTGACATGCCAGGCACCACCCGTGACAGCGTGTACATTCCAATGGAAAGGGATGAGCGTGAATATATCCTAATCGATACCGCGGGCGTGAGAAAGCGCAAGAAAATTAGTGAAGCCGTAGAGAAGTTCTCTATTGTTAAAACTCTTCAGGCAATTGAAGAAGCTAACGTAGTGCTATTGGTTATTGATGCCAGAGAAGGTATTACCGACCAAGATCTTAGCCTATTAGGCTTTGTGCTTAATTCAGGTCGTTCATTAGTAGTTGCCGTGAACAAATGGGACGGATTAAGTACTGAAGTGAAAGACGACATAAAGCGCGAGATGGACCGTCGTTTAGGCTTTATCGACTTCGCTCGAATTCATTTTATTTCTGCGCTTCATGGTTCGGGTGTTGGTAATTTATTTGAGTCTGTACAAGAAGCGTATATGAGCGCGACCAAGCGTATTAATACCGCGCTGCTTACACAAATTATGGAAATGGCTCAGGATGACCATCAACCTCCGCTGGTGCGTGGTCGCCGAGTTAAAATGAAGTATGCTCACGCAGGTGGTTACAACCCACCGGTTATTGTTATTCACGGTAATCAAGTGGATGACTTACCAAGCTCTTATAAGCGTTTCTTGATGAACTATTTCAGAAAAGCGCTAGAAATTATGGGTACGCCTATCAAGATAGAATTCAGAGAAGGCAACAACCCGTTTGAAGGTAAAAAGGCTAATTTGACCTTGGCGCAGCAGCGCAAGCGCCGTCGTATGATGTCTTATTACAAAGATAAAAAGTAGCCTTTTTAAGGATTGGGCGCTATTTCTGACCAAGTGGCGATAGCGTCCATGCTTTACATTACTCAATTTCCCCACTATTGTGGCATGATGAAATCCCCAATTAGACTCGCTTTAGCGTGAATTGCATTTTGCCAGTCGTATTCAACTCTACGGTTTTCTTGATTTAATCTGCTAGGTCATTATTACACTTAGATTGTATTCTTTTCCTGCTATTCCCACTTTCTCTTTGTTCACACATTCAGTCATTTATAGGTACGTACCTTTGAATTCGGGAGGTTACCACGAATGTGAAATTTGGAGCTGTTTTTGCAGACACTACCTGTTTAGCAGACAGCCAACAGTGTTTTGGGAGATAAAGTGTCAGTAGAAAAATTGGTTAAAGTCGCCTCACCACTTCAAAAAAATCAAATGTATAACTGGTTTGATAGGTATAAACCAAAAGAGCAGCAAAAAGTATATATTCTCACCGCCAAAACAGAAGAAAAGCCAACGTTGAGTTTGCCGCTAGTTAAACGACGTTCTGCGAAAAAAGCTTAACGCGCGCTTTCCAAAAGCAGAGAGCGAACCTTTTTCATCATTTCAGACTCTTGCGGAACTTCTACGTTAACAATCAATTGATTGACAATATTGTCTGAAAAGTCAGGAGGAAAAGTCGTAGACACTTTTACGATTTTATCTTGTAGCTTAAAGACATAGGTTGTCGCGTAAATTGTTGGTGATGTTTCAGATGCCGCGCTCAGCCCCAATCTCCATCCTCTTAACGCGCTGTTAACCTCGTAGCGTGAGGCTGGACTGATTTGAGACAACGTTAACTGCTGTAAATCGGCTGTAGCACTAGCTCTTTGCAGATCACTTTCTAGTTGCTTAGGAAGTAGCTCGTTTTCATCTGAAGAAAGCTGATCTAAAAAGGGATATACGGTGACATCAACGAGCGCATCTTCAAACTCAGGGTGTATATAGCGAGTAATTGCACCGTTAAACGGGTCTGGATATAACTGAGTATCTAATTTAGTGAAGTCGCCAATGGCGTTTGGTACCTGTAATCCACCCTTATAGTCGCTAGCTTCTAGCGCATCGAACAAAAACTGGCTGGTAAATAATCCAGAATGTTTGGCATGTTGAATCCAGCGGGCAATCAACGATTGCGCTTCTTCTTCGGCTAAAGCGGTTTCCGTTTTCACATCTGTGTTTTCTGCGGCACTCGCATCAAATGAAGATGAGTCAATTTCTATCCCTCGCCATTGTAAAGTGAATTCTGCAAATTGTTTTGCGTGCTGTCGATGCATGCCAGGCGCTGCGCCAACATTAGCAATCAATAGTTCGTAGTCGTTTCCTTCGCCATAAGGGAACAAATGACTGAACTCTCCTGATTCGCTTAGGAGTTTAATAAAGCTGTCGGGCGAAATAGCATCTTCAAAACACAAATTAGTGGATTGAGAAGCATTTGCTTCGCTTAATGCTCGCTGGGCTCCACAAGCCCTGAGTAACGTCTCGCTCGGGTAGGTAGAAAAAACAGAGACAGGTTGATTGACCATAGAAGCAAAGGTGAAGTCAGGCACTAGTAACAGAACAAAAACGCACAAAGGTGTCAAAATTTTTGATACAGCGAACCGCTGTGACTTTAGGCTCCAAAATGCACAGGCCCGCTGGTAAATACTGGAAAAGGAAAACGCGTTTACATGAACGGGCATAATACTTAAGGCTACCTATTGCCGTTGAATGTGTGTCACTGTACTGGTTATTTCTCCGTCAGTCACCCGAGATTTTATCTCATCACCTACATTTACTTTATTCACGCTATTTATGGCTGCTTTGTTGGATAAAGTAATGCTGTAACCACGGGCGAGCGTTGAAAGAGGACTTACGGATTGTAAGAGGCTAACTTTACCACCAAGTTCATTTTTTTTGCTTCTAATGAGTGTATTCATGCTTGATAAGAGCTTGGTGCTAGCGTAATTCAGTTTGTCTTTTGCACGCGCCACGTTTGCTGATGGCGATTGTTTGTTTAGCCTGTAATCAAGACCTTGTAATCGCTTCTCTGCTTTTGCCAAGTCGTTTTGCATCTTATGCGCTAAACGAAGTTGTAGTCTGTCTAACGTTTGCCACTGCGATTGGATGCGGCTTTGTGGATGCAACGCATTTAGCCGTTGTTTCTTTAAAACAAGCTGTTGTTTACTCGTTTGAAGGTACTGATGTATTGCCCTTGCTAAGCGTTGTTTTTGCTGACTTAGCGTTTGGTAAAGAGCGGCAGAATCCTGACTTAAGATTTCGGCAGCAGCAGATGGGGTAGGGGCGCGAACATCGGCGACGAAGTCACTAATGGTGAAGTCTACCTCATGGCCTACGGCGCTAACTATTGGAAGGGCACTTGCAGCGACTTCTCTTGCTAAGCTTTCATCATTAAAACACCACAAGTCTTCTAATGAACCGCCGCCTCGCGTAAGTAACAGCACATCCACTTCTGCGCGGTGGTTAGCCGTTCTCAACGCATTAATTAACTGTAAAGGTGCAGTTTCACCCTGAACCATCGACGGATAAACAATGATTTCGGTTTGTGGGCTGCGTCGTTTTAATACACTTAATACATCGTGAAGCGCTGCACCGCTTGATGAAGTTATTACGCCGATGCGATTGATACGTTCAGGTAGCGCACGCTTGTTAGCAGTATCGAAAAAGCCTTCATTGTTGAGTTTGAATTTTAAGGCTTCGAACGCTTGCTTAAGCGCACCTTCGCCATCGCTTTCCATGTGTTCGACAACCAGTTGATAGTCGCCGCGTGCTTCGTAAAGGCCAACCGACGCTCGCACTAAAATTTTGTCGCCTTCTTTAGGGCGAATACGAACATTGCGGTTTGATCCCTTAAACATGGCCGCGCGAACTTGGGCTTTGTTGTCTTTGAGCGTGAAATACCAATGCCCTGATGCGGCTGCCACAAAGTTGGATATTTCGGCAGATAGCCAAATAAGGCCAATTTCGCCTTCCAGTACGGTTCTGGCTAAGCGATTTAGCTTGGTAACTGTTAAAATTTGTCGAGACGTAGATGGCGAATTTGTAAACATAAAAAAAATCACTGGGTTTAATACATTTAGAGTTTACCTGAAAACTAAAAAACACTACAATTGCGCCGCAATTAACCCTCAACTGAATAGGTGTTGTTGCATGCTACGTATCATCCAAGAAGCCCTGACGTTCGACGATGTGTTGCTGGTTCCCGGCCACTCGACCGTCCTCCCTCACACAGCCAACTTACAAACACGCCTTACGCGTGGCGTAACGTTAAATATTCCAATGGTGTCTGCTGCCATGGACACGGTTTCTGAAGCCCGTCTAGCTATTGCGCTAGCCCAAGAGGGTGGTATTGGTTTCATTCATAAAAACATGAAGCCCGAAGAGCAAGCCAAACACGTACGTGAAGTTAAGAAATACGAAAGTGGTGTGGTATCTGACCCGGTAACGGTTGAAGAGAATGCGACCATCGGTGAAGTTATCGCGCTTTCTAAGCGTCTTGGTTACTCTGGCTTCCCGGTGACTGACAAAGATAATAACCTAATTGGTATTGTGACAGGCCGCGATCTTCGCTTTGAAAAGCGTTTGAATTTGCCTATTAGAAACGTAATGACCGGTAAGGATGATCTGGTTACCGTTAAAGAAGGTGCAAGCTCTGATGTGGTGTTAGACCTAATGCACGAACACCGCATTGAGAAAATTCTTGTCGTCGACGACGCGTTTAAGCTTACAGGCCTGATCACTGTTAAAGACTTCCAGAAAGCAGAAAACAAGCCTAACGCATGTAAAGACTCGCTTGGTCGCCTACGTGTTGGTGCTGCGGTAAGCGTTGGACCAGGTACTGACGAACGTATTGCACTACTTGTAGATGCAGGCGTTGACGTTCTACTTATCGATACCTCTCACGGTCACTCGCAAGGTGTTATTGACCGCGTGAAAAAGGTACGTGCAGACTATCCAGATGTACAAATTATTGCGGGTAACGTTGCGACGGGCGATGGCGCGAAAGCACTTGCCGATGCCGGCGTAGATGCTGTTAAAGTGGGAATTGGCCCTGGTTCAATTTGTACTACCCGTATCGTAACCGGTTGCGGTGTGCCTCAAATTACTGCGGTATCAGATGCAGTAGAAGCGCTTAAAGATACTGACATTCCAGTAATCGCTGACGGCGGTATTCGTTTTTCGGGTGACATTGCTAAGGCGTTGGCTGCTGGCGCAAGCTGCGTAATGGTTGGCAGCATGCTAGCAGGTACTGAAGAAGCGCCAGGCGAAGTAGAACTTTTCCAAGGCCGTTATTACAAGTCATATCGCGGTATGGGTTCACTAGGCGCTATGGATCAAAGCCATGGTTCGTCAGACCGTTACTTCCAAGATTCTGATAACGCTGAGAAATTAGTACCAGAAGGTATTGAAGGCCGCGTAGCGTACAAAGGTCCAATTGCTAATATTATCCATCAGCAAATGGGCGGCTTGCGCTCAGCCATGGGCTTAACGGGCTGCGCAACGATTGAAGAGCTCAATACCAAGGCACAATTTGTGCGCGTAACTTCAGCCGGAATGGGCGAGAGCCACGTTCACGATGTAAGCATTACCAAAGAAGCGCCAAACTACCGTTTAGGTTAAGGCGACCGACGACTGCGAGGCTGGTACTACACCAGCCTTTGTTCTTTTATTTAACGGGTAAAAATAAAACATGACCACAAATATCCACGACCAACGCATACTTATTTTGGATTTTGGCTCGCAATACACGCAGTTGATAGCACGTCGTGTTCGCGAAATAGGCGTTTACTGTGAGCTTTGGGCTTGGGATGTGACCGAAGAGCAAATCCGCGAATTTAATCCTCAAGGGATTATTCTGTCAGGTGGCCCAGAGTCAGTAACCGAAGAAGGTTCACCACGCGCGCCCGAGTACGTATTTGAAGCCGGCGTGCCAGTGCTAGGCGTGTGCTATGGCATGCAAACCATGGCACAACAGCTAGGTGGTGGCGTACTGGGTTCAGACAAGCGTGAATTTGGTTATGCGCAAGTAGAAGTGATTAAGCCAAGCCCGCTGCTGGATAAAATTGAAGATGCGATAGGCGATAACGGCGCGGCGCTGCTTGATGTATGGATGAGCCACGGCGATAAAGTGGCAGCTATTCCCGAAGGTTTTGAAACCATCGCGCAAACCGCTTCATGCCCACATGCTGCAATGTATAACGCAGAGAAGCAATTCTATGGCGTGCAGTTCCACCCTGAAGTGACCCACACTCGCCAAGGCATGCGTCTATTAACTCACTTTGTGATGGACATCTGTAAGTGTGAAAAGCTCTGGACGGCTGGCGCAATTATTGACGATGCCATTGAGCGCATAAAAGAGAAGGTGGGCGATGAAGAAGTTATTCTTGGCCTTTCAGGCGGCGTAGACTCGTCAGTAACAGCAATGCTGCTTCACCGCGCAATCGGAGACAAACTTACCTGTGTGTTTGTAGATAATGGCCTGCTTCGTTTAAATGAAGCTGATCAGGTTATGGAAATGTTTGGTGACCACTTTGGCCTAAACATCATCCGTGTAGACGCTGAAGAGCGTTTCCTTGATCGCCTAAAAGGCATTGAAGATCCTGAGCTTAAACGTAAAGCTATCGGTAATGAGTTTGTTCGTGTATTTGACGAAGAAGCGGGTAAGCGTGAAAACGCGAAGTGGTTAGCGCAAGGTACTATTTACCCAGACGTTATTGAATCAGCGGGTTCTGCAACGGGTAAAGCGCACGTAATCAAATCGCACCACAACGTGGGTGGTCTTCCAGAAGATATGGAGCTAGGTCTTGTTGAGCCACTGCGTGAACTCTTTAAAGACGAAGTACGCAAAATCGGCCTTGAGCTAGGTTTACCGTACGACATGCTTTACCGTCACCCGTTCCCTGGTCCGGGTCTAGGTGTTCGTGTACTTGGTGAAATTAAGAAAGAATATTGCGACTTACTACGTCGTGCTGACGCTATCTTCATTGAAGAGCTATATGCAGCTGACCTATACCAAAAAGTAAGCCAAGCGTTTACCGTATTCCTTCCAGTGCGCTCAGTTGGCGTAATGGGTGATGCGCGTAAATACGACTGGGTAGTAAGCCTTCGTGCAGTAGAAACCATCGATTTCATGACAGCTCACTGGGCACATTTACCCTACGACTTCCTAGGTAAAGTGTCGAATCGCATTATCAATGAAATTGACGGCATTAGCCGCGTAGTATACGACATTTCTGGTAAGCCTCCTGCTACAATTGAGTGGGAATAAACGGGTGTAAATTTACCGAAAATGAAAAGAGAGCCTTCGGGCTCTTTTTTTGTATCTACTTAAAAAAGAGTAAGTTAATAAGCCTGTTACTATAAGGGTGTATATTTTCGCATATATTGGTATGCTGATTTATACCAAATTTGTAACCATACCGTCATAAAAATATCATTTAATGGCGACGTCCTTCTTTAAATTTATACTAAAGGTTAAGCCGTGTTCAATTACACAAGCATCAGCCGTTTGGTGATGACGCCTGTTCTCGCCAGCTTTTTAATTCTTGTACTATTAAACGGTGCCTCAATTCTAAAGTCTTTCTCGTTACTTAATTCATTCGATGAGTTAGAAAACACCCTTGTTCAGTCAGAACGAGACGTCAATACCACGCTAAGTACTTTCAAAACTCAAGTGCAAGAGTGGAAGAACGTATTGTTGCGTGGCCACAAAAAAGACGACCGAGAAAAATACTGGGAGCGATTCAAGCAGAGAGAGGCCGACATCACTCGCCAGTTTGACCTGATGCTATCAAGTAGTGTGATAAGTGAAAGCGTGAAGTCAGATATCAGGCAATTTCAAAAAGCCCATGCAGTCATGGCCGAGAAATACCGTGAAGGATACGACGCATTTATTAACTCAGGGTTTGATCCAAAGGTTGGAGATAGCTTTGTTCGAGGTATTGATAGAGAGCCTGCTAAGCTCCTCTCAGGTATCGCGGCGGAAATTGCAGCCGATTCAGCGAACGCGATTGCTGAACTTAAAGCCAATACGCGCACTATGCTCTGGATAATTCTACTGGCAGCAATTGCGCTTTCTGTGCTTTCTGTTGCTTATGTGATTGCTCGTTTGCGCTCTCAGGTTATTAAACCAACGAAGCAGGTTGCGGCGTGTATATCCAACTTGGCTCATAGCCGTTACGACTACGCGTTAACGTATTCCAGCGACCATGAATTGGGCATGCTGGCAGAATCTGCCAGGGCATTACAAAACAAATTAAAAGATTCGGTTGCGCAGCTTCAACAAGCGGAGACCGAAATGGAAAAGGCGTTTGGCACCCTCGGTAACGTCAGTCAATCCATTATGGAAGGCGCCAATGGACAACGGGATGCGTCGCGCTCGCTTGATAGCAGTACGGATAAACTTAAAGAGATTGTGCAAAATTTAGTGGCAATCACCGACCAAGTTGCTGTGGCGACAAATAACTCAGAAAAGAACGTGGCAAGTTGTTATGCCACGTTTGAAAGCGCCAATGCAGGCTTTAAGCAACTAGCAAAAACGGTAACCGAATCAAGTAATATCGTGTCAGAACTGCAAAGCCGCAGTACCAATATTCTAAAAGTGGTAAATGTTATTAATGAAATTGCCGATCAGACTAACCTGCTGGCTCTAAACGCAGCAATTGAAGCTGCTAGGGCAGGTGAGCATGGCCGTGGTTTTGCTGTGGTAGCCGACGAGGTTCGAGCACTTGCAGCTAAAACACAGCAGTCGACCAAGGAAATTAACGACATTTTAAGTAGTTTTGAAGCGGAAGCAAAAGGCGCCGTTGCGGCGATGTCGTCAGGCAAGCAGCTGTCAGACACAAACGCAGCAGAAGCAGCGACAGCGCTTGAAACACTCAATAACGTGGTGAGGGATATTCAAGAAACGGCCAGCGTAGTTGTGGCACTTAACGAAGCCGCAGATGAGCAAGAGGCTGTACTTCAGCAGGTGGAAACAATTATCAGTAATGTGGTCACATCATCTGAAAAATATCATCAACTTGCTCAGCGTGATGACATGTCACGCTCAATGAAAAGTATGTCAGAAAATGTTGAAAAGGTGGTGAACAGTTTGACCCGCTAACTGTGCTTTGTCAGTATAAAATCGTTAAAAGGGAGTGTTTGAACAATGTTCACGCTCCTTTTCTTTTATCTGTTATAGATGCGCGCGTCCTAAACCAGTATTGATAATAATGACAACACCACTCGTATTTCATCCTATTTATAGCCAGTTAGATCTTCCTGAGCGACACCGATTTCCCATCGAGAAGTACGTAGGTATTCGCGATGAATTGTTAAATCGTGGTGTGGAAGCATCGCGTTTTGTTACTCCATCACCGGTTGATCTTTCTTTTCTCACTGCCTATTACGATCCGGACTATGTTGATGCACTAAGTACTGGCGCATTAGATAGGAAAGCCATGCGCCGCATAGGCTTTCCCTGGTCGCAGCAGCTGATTGAGCGTACCCGTACTGCCGTCGCTGGGACCTGTTTAACAGCCAAGCTAGCTCTAGAGCATGGAAAAGCATTGAATTTAACGGGCGGGTATCATCACGCGTTTGCTGATTTTGGTTCAGGTTTTTGCTTGTTCAACGATTTATATTTGGCAGCGAAAACTATGCAGCAAACCCCGTCCGTTGAAAATGTGCTTATTGTCGATTTAGATGTGCATCAAGGCGATGGCACAGCAAAACTTGCCGAAAACGACCGTGATATTTTTACCTTATCTATTCATGGTGAAAAGAACTTCCCTCACAGAAAGCAGCGTTCCGATATTGATATAGGGCTCGATAAGGGCACCGAAGACGATGAGTATCTAACTACGCTAGAACAAGCGCTAACGATGGTAATGAGACAATTCCAGCCCGATGCCATCATCTATGACGCAGGCGTTGATGTGCATGTAAACGACGACCTTGGTCATTTACATATTTCTACGCAAGGCGTGTACGAGAGAGATACGCAAGTCTTTGCGTTAGCCGAGCGTTTAGGCGTTCCGATTGCTGCGGTAATTGGTGGAGGCTACCAAAGAGATATTGCTGCGCTGGTAGAGGTGCATATTCAGCTTTATCGCGCGGCAGGCGTGATTGATTAGCAAACAGTGATGTCGAAATGAGAAGAGCACGCCATGCAAAAGCGGTTTGGCGTGCCCATCCTGTGTCTACGTGGTTATTTATTACAAAAAGTGCAGCTGAAAACCGATACCAATACGTTCTTGTGAGCGGTTATAATCGATAAGCGAATCGCCATAGCCATTGAAGTATTGAAGCAAGACTTCATAGCGGTCAGAGATAGGGTAGGTGAAGTCTAGCTGGATGCTGCCTCGGTTCTCATCTACGTCGAGGTTATTTCGTAAAAGCGCCAGTACTTTAAACGCGCCAATTTTCCTTCCATAACCAAGTTCCATTCTACCGTAATAATCTTGTATATCAGGGTTATCGTCGCCGGTAGGATCAAGCGGGTCTGTTTTCTCGTCTTCAGGAATACGGTACCACGTCTTTAGGTAGTAGATATCGTCATCGTCGCTAAAGACAATAGAGGCAAATATACGGTTCCAGCTTCGAGAGCGCAGCCCGCTTTGACCGTTAGACATATGATTGAAACCAACTTGAAAGGTATTAAATTTGTAGCCAAGTACGGAATAATCGGCTGTTTCTTGCCAAAAGACTTCTGGTTCGTAATTGGTCTCGCGAAACGGCTTCGACGCTTCGCTGTTATAAAGCTGCCAGAAAGAGGTTAGCGTAAAGCCAAAGTAAACACCGTCGAATCCTGTATCTTCCAAATAAAGCGGCAGCTTTGCGCTTACCTGAAATTTTGCTTCTTTATTGTCTATGTTCTCGTTTGTAAGTTCTTCACTTGCCACAGAGCTTGGGTTGGAAACGTAAGTAATTGGAAGTAGATAGTTTTGTCTATGCTGAGTGATAGCAAACACATTATCCAGTGCTTCTTTATCGCCTTCTAATCGGTTATCCAGTGCACTTTCCGTGATGGTGTCACGTTTGATGATATCGATAACTTCAATACCGCTTTCTTCCTGAGACGATTGATTTTCTTCATTTTCAACAGTGCGCTCTTGTTCACTATTTTCTGAAGATGACGCTTGTTCGCTTACCACTTCTTGTGATTGTTGAGCGCAAACAGGCGTGCAAGCAGCAAATGCTGCCAAAAATACAAAAGGCTTTAACACAGACACCTTTAATTCTCCGTAAAGTGGGGTTGTTGTTATGCTTAACTGAAGTCCAGTGCTTGGCCTTCTGAAGATGCAAATACTTGTAGATTAGACTCTGCCACTGTGACGTATACATTACAATGGTTTACAACATCATCTATATCGTCATCAGTCCGTTCTGGATCATGACTATATAAAGCTAATTTTTTTGCGTTACATGCCATTGCTAGTTTCACCGCTTCTTCCGCGACCGAATGACCCCATCCGTTCTTCGCTGGCATGTCAGACAACATATACTGTGCATCGTGTATTAGCAGATCGGCATTTTGTGCAAATTTTGCGAAATCGATAAAGTCTGTTTCTTTTTTGTAGGGGGGGTAAAGCTCATTATCTGTTATGTAAGCCACCTTTGCGTCATCGGCTTCAATACAATAAGCACTGCCACGACCGGGGTGGTTCATGGCTAAGCGAGTTATGGTTGCGCTTCCTACTGAAAATCGGCTTGTAGACTTGGGAATATCGACAATAGAAATGTTAGCTTTCAGCGCACTTCGGGGGACTGGAAATAACGACCCTTCCATTTGCTTTAAAATTTGATCAGGTTCATCAAGGAGGGTTTGACCCGGGTATATGTTGATTTCACGTGAAGTCTGATAGATAGGCGCAAAAAAAGGGAAGCCTTGAATATGATCCCAATGGTTGTGGCTCAACAGCAGATTAATGGGGGTATCTTTTTGAATAAGGCGCTCGCCAAGCACGCGAATCCCTGTGCCAGAGTCGAGGATGATATCGGTACCATCCTCAAGCTCAATGTGAACGCATGCAGTATTGCCACCATAGCGGACGTAAGCTGCTCCCGGGGTAGGGATTGACCCTCTTACGCCATAAAATGTTAACCGCATACGCCCTCTTTTCTAATCTAATCGGCGAGATCAGGCGCTAGAGTGCGGCTACAAAGTCCTTTGCTGCGCTAATATCTAACAACTGCTTTTCACCAGTACGTCTATTCTTATACTCAACCTGTTGATTATCTAGGTTTCTTTCACCAATAACAATGCTGTGAGGTATGCCAATTAATTCCATATCATTGAACATGACACCCGGACGCTCTTTTCTGTCGTCAAACAACACTTCTACGCCAAGGGCAACAAGCTCTTCATAAAGCGCTTCCGCTGCTTCTTTAATACGATGAGACTTGTGCATATTCATTGGTATTAATGCAATTTTAAACGGTGCAATAGGATCTGGCCACTTTATGCCAAATTTATCGTGGTTTTGCTCGATAGCTGCCGCAACAATTCGAGATACGCCTATACCGTAACAACCCATAGTTAAGGTTTGGTGCTTACCTGATTCGCTTAGTACGCCGCAGTTCATGGCCTCTGAATACTTGCTGCCAAGCTGGAAGATATGGCCCACTTCGATGCCGCGTTTAATATCTAGCGTGCCTTTCCCGTCAGGAGATGCATCGCCTTCTACAACGTTGCGAATATCAACGCCAGTAATATCTTCAGACCAGTTTACGTTAATATTTATCTTACCGCCTGCGCCTGCGCCTGTAGTGAAGTCAGCAAGGGCAGCTGCACTGGCGTCAATAAAAGCGGGTACAGGCAGGTTGGTTGCATCAGCAAACAATGGTGAAACGCCAAGAATATCTTTTGCTTGTTCAAATGATGCTTCAACAAGCGGGCTTGCAACGCCGTCTAACTTCTCTGCTTTTACATCATTAAGCTCATGATCAGCACGAAGTACAAGGGCTACCCATTTGTCAGAAACTACTTCTTCGCCTTTACTGTCTACTTCATTAGCGGCTTTCACTACTACGACTTTGACCGCGTTTGTCACTTCGGCTTCTACGCTTTTTAAGATGGCATTGAAATCTTTGCCTTTGGCATCTTTAGTCTCAACTGCAGCGCCCGATGCGACAGCTTTTTCAGGCGCAACAGCTTCAGCCATTTCAACATTGGCTGCGTAATCACTGTCGCTTGAGAAAGCGATATCGTCTTCACCTGATGCGGCAAGTACGTGGAATTCGTGAGAGTGATTACCACCAATAGAGCCAGAGTCGGCAATGACTGCTCTGAAGTCTAAGCCCATACGCGAGAATATATTGCAGTAAGCGTCGTACATTTTTTGATACGTTTCTTCTAAACAGCTGTCTTCTAAGTGGAAGCTGTACGCATCTTTCATGGTAAATTCACGACCACGCATAATGCCGAAACGGGGGCGCACTTCGTCGCGGAATTTAGTCTGAATCTGGTATAGATTGAGCGGAAGCTGCTTATAGCTGCTAATTTCATTACGCACAAGCGCGGTAATAACTTCTTCGTGCGTTGGACCTAATACGAAATCTCGCTGGTGGCGGTCTTTAATACGAAGTAACTCTGGGCCGTACTCTTCCCATCGTCCAGATTCTTCCCACAAATCTGCGGGCTGAACAACGGGCATTAGCACTTCAATCGCGCCTGCTTTGTTCATTTCTTCACGAACAATATTGGCTACTTTATTAAGTACACGAAGACCAGATGGCAACCATGTGTATAGACCCGAGGCAAGCTTTCTGATCATACCAGCTCTTAGCATAAGCTGGTGGCTGATAACCTCTGCATCTGCAGGTGTTTCTTTCTGCGTGGCAAGCAAATATTGACTAGTGCGCATGTAAAGCAGGTATCCTGTTATAAATGTATTTATGACGGTTAGTGTGATGCTCTTTCGCAAACGGCAATTCGCAAAACAAAACATTGCGAAATGCTTGAACCGAGATAAGGTGTCACACGTTTGGGCGTATTCTAATTAACTGTGAGCTATTTCGCCACAGACTGTTAACACTAATAGTGTAATTATCCTAAATGAACCAGTTCGGTCACCTTAACGGCGGCATCTCTTATTTCAAACCCTACATCAATATCGTATAGCGTCACGCGGTAGGTTTTCTCATCATTTTCAATATGCTGTTTATAGGCTGGGCGAGGGTCTTGGGACAGTACCGCAGTCACCAAGGCAGAAAAACCACGGTGCTTTTTCTCTATTTCAGCAAGCGTGGGCTGGATTGTATCGGCGAATGATACGTCGCGATTGGGTATGGGGTTAATGTCATCAAGATTATCGCTGGCGCTAGGAACACTATCAGCGTACGCGATATAGGGCTTGATATCGACAAGTGGTGTGCCGTCGACTAAATCTACCCCTTCAACCACTAACTGTGTCTGTCCATTACTGCTAACCACACCTTTGTTTTTCACCACAGACATGCCAATCCCATTAGGTCGGTGGGTACTGCGACTTGCCAATACGCCCATAGTTGCATTACCACCTAGACGAGGGGCTTTTACCGTATTTTTCCAACCGCGTTCAATGTTTTGGTGAAAGATAAAAAGCAGCCACAGGTGACTGTAATTCTCTATCCCTTTAAGCAAATTGATATCGTTAAAGCCTTCTTCGAAGGTAATAATACCTTCGGCGTTAGCCAAGTTGGGCTGCCTTGGAATAGCAAACTTTTGCTTGAAAGGCGTAGCGACGGTCGCTATAGCCTCGAGAGAAAATGAATTGTGGGTATTCACGTTTTAGCCCTAACGAAGTCAAAATGTGTAACGTTGTCATATTACTCACATAATTTGCAGGTAAAGTGACGTTTCAAGTGAAAGCTTGAGCCAAATAAACATCCTGCTTGTTATAAGGAGCTGCTTATTTGGGTTCCCTGGAGTAATCCAATACTTTAGGCCTGCTCGCATCACGAGCTTATTCTCTTTTTAGTGCGTGTTTTTTACATTGTACAAAAAAGGTAAGCTTCCCGTGTTTTATCGAGCGGGCTTATCTTTTTTAAGCGTGTCTAACACGCCCTCAAAATAAGGGCACCCAAGCGTCCGTGCTTTTGCAATGTTATGGCTGAATATCTTTTCGGCATCTTCTTCTTTCTTCATGTAGCGTGTGATATCAGCTTCACGAATCAAATGCAAAAGCGGGTAGGGTGAACGATTGGTATAGTTTTCAGCATCGTCTACGTCGCTACCGTCGAATACATAATTGGGGTGGAAGCTGGCAAGTTGGTAAGTGCCGCTGTATCCCCAGTCGTGCAGCATATTATCGCTAATAGCCAATACATCGAGATATTCGTTGAAATCAGCAAGGGTTGAATGCGTGAGTGCAATTAGTGTTGTAGCGGTGGTGTCGTTATCTTCTAAATGCCGCAACTCATCGTATAGCGATTGAACGACATTTCCCGCATCGCCCTCAATTACCACACACCGAATTTGATGAGGTGTTCTTACATAGCGCGCAAAGGGACAAAAGTTGTGTTTTATCACAATGTCGTCAACCCATTTAAGCGTTGCATCAATTACGTGCTGTTCCCATAAAGGAGATGTTGGTTCTGCCATAAAAGGTGTAGGTCAGTTTGAGTCTGTGTTCAACGTGAGGGGAGTATAAAACAAAAAGGCAGAAATTTAATTTCTGCCTAACATTTTGGTTGAACTATTTGTGCTTTAAGAATGATATTTTACGTAAGCTTCCAACGTATTCTCTATCAAACTGGCTACTGTCATCGGCCCAACTCCGCCTGGAACGGGGGTTATCCAGCCTGCGCGCTCTTTCGCTTTTTCGAAATCAACATCGCCAACAAGTGAACCATCATTAACGCGATTAATACCTACATCAATGACAATCGCGCCCTGCTTTACCCAGTCACCAGGAATAAAGTTCGGTTTACCTACTGCGACTACCAGTAGGTCTGCACGTTGAACGTGACTTTTCAGGTCTTGAGTAAACTTGTGACAGGTAGTAACGGTGCAGCCTGCTAAAAGCAGTTCCAGGCTCATAGGGCGCCCCACAATGTTCGACGCACCTACAATGACTGCGTCCAAGCCTTTTACAGGGCGCTTGGTTGACTCTATCATGGTCATGATGCCTTTTGGCGTGCAGGGACGTAGTGCAGGAATACGCTGTGCAAGGCGGCCAATATTGTATGGATGAAATCCGTCGACATCTTTATGAGGGTGAATACGTTCAAGTACCTTTTCTGCATTTAACCCTGCAGGTAAAGGAAGCTGTACCAGAATTCCGTCGATCTCTTTATCTTCGTTTAGCTCGTCCACTAAATATAGCAAGGTCTCTTCTGTGGTATCAGAAGGAAGGTCGAAAGAGCGAGAAACGAACCCCACTTCTTCGCACGCTTTACGTTTATTGGAAACATAAACTTGAGAAGCTGCATCACTGCCAACAAGGACAACGGCTAGGCCTGGTTGTCTTTTACCTGCTTGCGTAAGCGATTCAACATAGGAGGTTACGTGTTGGCGAACTTGTTTGGCAATTAGTTTGCCGTCAATAAGATGGGCGGTCATAGTCTTGTACGATTCTTATATGGTTGGGTGGTCAACAAGTGCCCTATATTGTTTCATAAAATAGGACTAATACTCTAGTAGTTATTGCTCTGCAATTATTCGCCACAAATGTTCAACGTAAACAACCGTTAATGGAAAGCCTGATGCTTACCCTTAAAAGAAGCGCAAACCTAGGCTAAAAATAGGTAAATACAAGGGTAATTGTTCAAAAAAACGTGAGAATGGATGCTTTGTGAGCGGTTGATGATTTTATTTAAAAAAGTGTTTGACGAGGTGGGGGGATGTCAGTAATATTCGCACCCCGTAACGGCACAGAGGCTAACGCTTCAAGGTCGGTACGACAGTCGGTGAGTGGCGCAGCTTGGTAGCGCACTTGTTTTGGGTACAAGGGGTCGCAGGTTCAAATCCTGTCTCACCGACCACTTTTTGCAGCGAAGATTCGCCAAGCGCCCGTAGCTCAGCTGGATAGAGCAACGGCCTTCTAAGCCGTGGGTCGCAGGTTCGAATCCTGCCGGGCGCGCCATGCGAGTCAGGTAGGTCCTGATAGCAAGGCTGAATTTTCGTATTTACACTGCTAAAATAAAGCGTGTAAGTTGCAAACACACCCTATGGTGGGCGTAGCTCAGTTGGTAGAGCCCCGGATTGTGATTCCGGTTGTCGTGGGTTCAAGTCCCATCGTCCACCCCACTTTTTTGCGGAAGTGGTGGAATTGGTAGACACGCTGGATTTAGGTTCCAGTGCTTCACGGCGTGAGAGTTCAAGTCTCTCCTTCCGCACCATATTTTCAAGCTTTATCAAAAGCTTAATGTAAGCATTCCAGTCGGTGAGTGGCGCAGCTTGGTAGCGCACTTGTTTTGGGTACAAGGGGTCGCAGGTTCAAATCCTGTCTCACCGACCATTTATGCTTTCTTCGATTCAGTAAATACTTCTAGCCAAGAGTGATAAATCATCTGTGGGCTAGGGTATGAGTCGACTTTAACTACCGAGTAGCTATGTAAGATCCTGACAGCTCGGTAGGCGCTTATGTGTTTATCAATTCACACATAAGACTGAACAGGATTACTGTGGTGGGCGTAGCTCAGTTGGTAGAGCCCCGGATTGTGATTCCGGTTGTCGTGGGTTCAAGTCCCATCGTCCACCCCACTTTTTCGCGGAAGTGGTGGAATTGGTAGACACGCTGGATTTAGGTTCCAGTGCTTCACGGCGTGAGAGTTCAAGTCTCTCCTTCCGCACCATATTTAAAGCTCTCGCAGGGCTTTTCAAAAAGATATATCTGTCGGTGAGTGGCGCAGCTTGGTAGCGCACTTGTTTTGGGTACAAGGGGTCGCAGGTTCAAATCCTGTCTCACCGACCATTATCTTTCTCTCCTCTTTATTCATTGCTCAATAAATTCGCATAGATTCCGTCTTTTTCGCTATTTAGGCTATTAGTTTCGCTATTTGGTCAAAATGCGTTCAAATGGTTGTTACAAACTTGTGTTTGCCTCTCGACTCTTGTGGTATGCGGCTGTATACTACCGCGTCTTTTTTTAACCAGTACGTTTGTTTCAGGTTGGCTTTTTGACACAATTTCGTGTCCTAACTTTGATTTTATAAACGTCGAATAACGACCTCTACCCCGGAGTGATATGCAACTCTTGCATGACGGGAGAGGGGATTGAGAACAAAACGCCTGTAAAGGCGTATAGTTGAGGTAACATAATGCAAGTTTCAGTCGAGACGACCCAGGGTTTAGAACGCCGTCTTACTATCACCGTTCCAGCTGACACGGTTGATTCAGCAGTTAAGTCACGTCTACAGCAATTGGCGAAAACACAACGCATCAACGGCTTCCGTCCAGGTAAAGTTCCTGTAAACGTAATCAAAAAGCGTTTCGGCCAAGCTGTTCGCCAAGAAGTTGCTGGCGATGTTATGCAGCAAAACTTCTACCAAGCAGTGATTCAAGAAAAAATTCAGCCTGCTGGTATGCCGAAGTTTGAACTGACTAAAGACGAAGACGGTCAGGACCTAGAATTCACAGCATCTTTCGAAGTTTACCCAGAAGTAGAAGTGAAAGGTGTTAGCGATATCGAAATCGAAAAGCCAGTAGTAGAAATTACTGACGAAGATCTAGATAACATGATGGAAACACTTCAGAAGCAGCACGCAACTTGGAAAGAAGTTAAGCGTAAAGCGAAGAAAGACGACAAAGTTATCATCGACTTCGTTGGTTCTATCGACGGTGAAGAGTTTGAAGGTGGTAAAGCAGAAGACTTCGCTCTTGAGCTAGGTAAAGATCGCATGATCCCTGGTTTCGAAAAGCCACTTGTTGGCGCGAAAGCGGGTGAAGAAGTGACTATCGAAGTAACTTTCCCTGAAGACTACCACGCAGAAAACCTAAAAGGTAAAGATGCAGTTTTCCAAACTACCGTTAAGAAAGTAGAAGGCCTAAACCTTCCAAAAGTTGACGAAGAGTTTGCTAAACTATTCGGTGTTGAAGAAGGCGGTGTTGACGCACTTAAAGCAGAAGTTCGTAAGAACATGCAGCGTGAACTAAACCAGACGCTAAAAGCGCAAGTTAAAGAAGACGTTATTGCTAAGCTAGTTGAAGCTAACGAGATTGATATTCCTCAAGCGCTTATCGATCAAGAAGTGAATGCACTTCGCGAGCAAGCTAAGCAACGTTTCAGCCAGCAAGGCGGTGGTCAGAACCTTCCAGACCTACCAGCTGAATTGTTTACTGACAACGCTAAACGTCGCGTATCTATTGGTCTTCTTCTAGGTGAAGTGATCAAGCAGAACGAACTTAAAGCAGACGAAGCTAAAGTTAACGAGATGATCGAAACTGCTGCTTCAGCGTATGAAGATCCGCAAGAAGTTGTTGATTACTACAACAACAACCAAGAGCTTATGCAACAAATGCAGAACGTTGCACTAGAAGAACAAGCTATTGAGTGGGTTCTTGAGCAAGCAAAAGTTACCGAAGTAACTAAAGCTTTTGACGAGGTTATGAACAAACAGGCGTAATTTTTTACTGTCTGATTGACATTACTTGTCAGCAACTGCTTAAATGCTCGGAGCCTTCCGAGCATTTTTGTTTTTAACGCTAGATAATCAAGGTAGCTATGACTAATACCCCGTTTGACCCAATGAATGCACTTGTTCCTATGGTTGTTGAGCAAACCTCTAAAGGTGAGCGCTCATACGACATTTATTCTCGCCTATTGAAAGAAAACGTAATTTTCTTGGTAGGACAAGTTGAAGATCACATGGCCAACCTCATCGTTGCTCAAATGTTGTTCTTAGAAGCTGAAAACCCAGAGAAAGATATTTTCTTATACATTAACTCACCAGGCGGTTCGGTAACTGCTGGCATGGCAATTTACGATACGATGAAGTTTATCAAGCCAGACGTGAGTACAGTATGTATGGGCCAAGCTGCAAGCATGGGCGCATTTCTACTATCTGCAGGAGCAAAAGGTAAGCGCTACTGTCTACCTAACTCGCGCGTAATGATTCACCAACCGCTTGGTGGCTTCCAAGGTCAGGCATCTGATTTTGAAATACACGCGAAAGAGATTCTGTCTATTAAAGAGAAATTGAATCGCCTTATGGCGGACCATACTGGTCAAGACTATGAAAAAGTCGCGCGTGACACAGACCGTGATAACTTCTTGAGTGCAACTGAGGCAAAAGAATATGGCCTTGTTGACCAAGTTTTAGCAAATCGATCTGACGTAGCCGCAACTAAGTAGTATAGTTATAGTAGACCTGAGCCAGTGCATAGCACGTTTTGGTTTTCGGCTCAGGCAAGGCAGAGGCAAAAGTAATGAGTGATAAGCAAAGCGGTGACGGTGATAATAAGCTACTGTACTGTTCGTTTTGTGGCAAAAGCCAACACGAAGTAAGAAAGTTAATAGCAGGCCCGTCGGTATTCATTTGCGACGAGTGTGTTGAGTTATGTAACGATATCATTCGCGAAGAAATTAAGGAAATCGCGCCTAAGCAAAAGCAGGACGCTTTACCTAAACCAAGTGAAATTCATGCTCACCTAGACGATTACGTTATCGGGCAAGAACATGCAAAGAAGGTATTATCAGTAGCGGTATATAACCACTACAAGCGCTTGCGCAATGGCGACGTTCACGAAGGCGTAGAACTTGGCAAAAGTAATATTTTGCTAATAGGACCTACCGGTAGTGGTAAAACGCTGCTAGCGGAAACCCTAGCGCGCCTGCTTGATGTTCCGTTCACCATGGCTGACGCAACCACGCTAACTGAAGCTGGCTACGTGGGCGAAGACGTTGAGAACATCATCCAGAAGTTACTGCAGAAGTGCGACTACGACGTAGAGAAAGCGCAGCGCGGAATTGTTTACATCGATGAAATTGATAAGATTTCTCGTAAGTCAGACAACCCATCTATCACTCGTGACGTTTCGGGTGAAGGTGTACAGCAGGCGCTTCTAAAGCTGATTGAGGGTACGGTTGCGTCTGTTCCTCCGCAAGGTGGACGTAAGCACCCACAGCAGGAATTCCTGCAGGTTGATACCTCAAAGATATTGTTCATCTGTGGTGGTGCGTTTGCTGGTCTTGATAAAGTTATTGAGCAACGCGCACAAAAAGACACGGGTATTGGATTTGGTGCTACGGTTAAGTCGAAAGACAACAGCAAACAAATCAGTGAACTGTTTAAGCAAGTTGAGCCTGAAGACTTAGTGAAATATGGGTTGATTCCAGAGTTCATTGGACGTCTACCGGTAGTAACAAGCCTTGAAGAGTTGAATGAAGAAGCACTAATTCAAATTCTACGCGAGCCTAAGAATGCAATCACCAAGCAATATGGTGCATTGTTCTCGATGGAAGATGTAGAGCTAGAGTTCCGTGACGATGCACTTAATGCTATTGCTAAAAAGGCAATGGATCGTAAGACAGGCGCACGTGGTCTTCGCTCAATCGTTGAAGCGGTTTTGCTTGATACTATGTACGACCTTCCTTCAATGGAAGACGTGAGCAAAGTTGTTATTGATGAAACCGTTATTCGCGGTGAATCAAAACCTATCTTGATTTACGACAGCAACGAAAAGAAAGCCGCCTCTGAATAGATGCTGGTTTTGTGAAAAAAGGCCCTTTAGGGCCTTTTTTTGTTTTTAACAGCCAAGGTTTCAGATCTCGCTGTCTAATCTGATCTACGTTTAACCAAAGGGTATACCTTGAAAGTGGGTGATATTTGAGCGGTTAAAACAAATCTCGCTATCCTTTCTACTAGATTTTTGAGTTTAGTATTGCCATTCGAGGCAAAATCGATAATGGTTATACTAAGGTCAACAGGCCCTAGAGCAGGGAAGGTAAGGTTAAGGAATTAACGCACTTTAATAAGTTTCGATTGAACTTTGCTCTTGCATCCCCATATAAAAATGACATTTCAAACTAATTGAGAACAAGTATGACAGTTGAGCGTGAAAATCGCATTGAAATTCCTGTGCTTGCCTTGCGGGACGTGGTTGTTTACCCGCATATGGTCATACCCCTATTTGTTGGGCGTGAGAAATCAATTCGTTGTCTAGAAGCGGCAATGGATAATGACAAACAAATTTTTCTAGTAGCACAAAAAGACGCTGGCGTAGATGAGCCTGAAGCGGACGACATCTATACCGTCGGTACTATTGCTACTATCCTACAACTTCTAAAGCTACCCGACGGTACGGTTAAAGTGCTGGTAGAAGGTAGTGTACGCGGTGAAATTGAAAGCTATAAGCAATCAGAGCCGTTCTTTGTTGCTAATGTAGACAAACTAACTGATGAAGAGATTGATGAGAGCGAACAAGAAGTGCTTATTCGCTCTGCGGTTTCTCAGTTTGAAGGCTATGTAAAGCTAAACAAAAAAATTCCACCAGAAGTACTGACATCACTAAATGGCATTGAAGATGCGCCTCGTTTAGCCGACACCATGGCTGCACATATGCCTCTTAAGCTTACTGAAAAGCAAAAAGTGTTAGAGATGCAGGGCGTCAATGAGCGTCTTGAATATCTGATGGCGCTGATGGAAGGCGAAATTGATTTGCTGCAGGTCGAAAAGAAAATTCGTACCCGCGTTAAAAAGCAAATGGAAAAGAGCCAGCGCGAGTACTACTTGAATGAGCAGATGAAGGCTATTCAGAAAGAGTTGGGTGAACTGGATGACGCACCTGACGAATTTGAAGCGTTATCTAAAAAGATAGCCGACGCTAAAATGCCTAAAGAAGCGGAAGATAAAGCGAAAGCTGAACTTCAAAAGCTTAAGATGATGTCACCAATGTCTGCAGAAGCTACCGTGCTTCGAAGCTACATTGAATGGTTGACTAACGTGCCGTGGAACAAGCGCTCGCCGGTTAAGAAAGATCTTTCCCGCGCAGAAGGTGTGCTTAACGAAGACCACTACGGCCTTGAGAAAGTGAAAGAGCGCATTCTTGAGTATTTAGCCGTTCAGCAGCGTGTTAAGAAGCTAAAAGGCCCAATTCTGTGTCTTGTTGGTCCTCCAGGTGTAGGTAAAACTTCATTAGGCCAGTCGATAGCTAAAGCGACAGGTCGCAAATATGTGCGTATGGCACTAGGTGGCGTACGTGACGAAGCTGAAATCCGTGGTCACCGTCGTACTTACATTGGTTCATTGCCAGGTAAGCTAGTTCAAAAAATGGCGAAAGTAGGGGTTAAAAACCCGCTCTTCTTACTTGATGAAATCGATAAGATGTCATCAGATATGCGAGGCGACCCTGCGTCAGCGCTGCTTGAAGTACTAGATCCAGAGCAAAACAATAGCTTCAGTGATCATTATCTGGAAGTCGACTACGACCTGTCAGACGTTATGTTCGTAGCCACCTCTAACAGTATGAATATTCCAGGTCCATTACTTGACCGTATGGAAGTGATTCGTCTATCTGGCTACACAGAAGATGAAAAACTCAACATTGCAAAGAACCATTTAATTGGTAAGCAAATGGAACGCAATGGGCTTAAAGCGAAGGAGTTGGAAATTACCGATTCTGCCGTTATCGGTATGATTCGATACTATACCCGTGAAGCCGGGGTTCGTAGCTTAGAGCGCGAAGTGTCGAAAGTATGCCGTAAAGCGGTGAAAGATATTTTGCTTAAGAAAAGCAAAGACAAAGTAGTAGTAACACAGGATAACCTTAAGGACTATCTTGGCGTTCAACGCTTTGACTACGGTAAAGCGGACAAAGACAATCAAATTGGCCAAGTTACAGGACTTGCTTGGACGCAGGTAGGTGGTGACTTACTGACCATTGAAACAACGTCGGTTCCGGGCAAAGGCAAAATGACATCAACGGGTTCGTTAGGTGATGTCATGCAAGAGTCTATTAAGGCTGCTATGACGGTGGTAAGAAGTCGTGCAGAAAAGCTTCGCATAAACGATGACTTCTACGAGAAACGTGATATTCACGTGCACGTACCTGAAGGTGCTACGCCGAAAGATGGCCCTAGCGCAGGTATTGCTATGTGCACTGCACTTGTCTCGTCACTTACGGGTAACCCTGTGAAGTGCGATGTAGCCATGACCGGTGAAATCACCCTACGTGGTGAGGTGCTTGCTATTGGTGGACTTAAAGAAAAACTATTAGCTGCGCATCGAGGCGGTATTAAAACTGTCGTTATTCCAAAAGATAACGAGCGTGATTTGGAAGAAATTCCAGACAACGTGAAGAAAGATTTATCAATCCATCCGGTTAAGTGGATTGATGAAGTTCTTGATATTGCACTGCAGGAACCTGTAGAAAGCGTCAAGGTGGTTAAAAAATAACTTAATCGACGGGCTACAATCCTTTGTTTTTAAAGGCGTGTAGCCGTTTTTTTGCTATAAAATTGCAATAATTGAACAAAAAATGCGCATTGAGCGAAAGAAAACCTGATTTTTTTAAAATTAGGGCTTTCAAGTCGCAAAAGTTGTGTTACCTTTAAGTGGTATTCGCTTGAAGCCTTGCCACAAAAGGGATTGCAGCGATTCATTAATAAAGTTAATTATTTGTGACTGAAGCTTGATGTTAACAATCAAGCTTGCTATAACGTTCAAGCAAAATCGTTTTGGACAAACAGTATAATAACAATCGAAGGGGATCATAATTGTGAACAAGTCTCAACTTATCGACCAAATCGCTGCTGGTGCAGACATTTCTAAAGCAGCTGCTGGCCGCGCTCTTGACGCATTCACTGACTCAGTAACTGCGGCGCTTAAAGACGGCGACCAAGTTGCACTAGTAGGCTTTGGTACTTTCTCAGTTCGCGAACGTTCAGCTCGCAGTGGCCGCAACCCACAAACTGGTGAGACTATTCAGATTTCAGCAGCGAAAGTTCCATCTTTCAAAGCTGGTAAAGCACTGAAAGACGCTTGTAACTAAGCACAAAAATTATAGAAAAAGGCGATGGCTAGTCCATCGCCTTTTTTATTTCTAAAACAAAGAATTCAATATTGGGGTCAGAGTAATGACTCTGACCCCAATATTTTAAGAGTAGAAATAACCCTACGAGGCTTGATGAGTTTTATACATGTCCTCGCAACGTTCGAACTTAACGAAAGACAGTACAAATAGTGTGTTTTGGTCGTTTATATTCGGCAGCATTGGGTTATAATCAGCGCTTATTTTATCTCGCACTCACGGATTTGTGATGGTTTGAGGTAACTGTAGTAAGCAACGGAGTTGAAGAACAATCATGCTAGAAAGAATCAGAGAAGGTTCTCAAGGCCCATGGGCGATGGCGATTATCGCGCTTATCGTTTTAAGTTTCGTATTCGCAGGTGTAGGTAGCTACCTAACATCATCAGGTACTACTGCAGTAGCTACTGTTAATGGCGAAGAAATTTCGGCACAAGAACTAGAGCGTGCATATCAGAATCAGCGTGCACAAATGGAGTCACAATACGGCGAAAGCATCGCACAGCTTTTCTCTAGTGAGCAATACCTCGCAGATTTCAGAAGAAATGTACTGGACAGACTTATTGCTGAAAAATTAATTCAGCAACAAGCGACGGACATGGGATTGCGCGTAAGTGATAAACAAATTCGCGAAACCATAACACAAATGCCTGAATTCCAGTTTGGAGGTCAGTTCGATAACGAACGTTTCCAAGCCATTCTTCGTCAAAACGGTTTTCAAGTAGCCGATTTCCGCGATTATCTGCGCGTTCAAATGACACAAAACCAGTTGGCTGCAGCGCTAACGAATTCTTCATTTGCGTTGGACGGTGAAGTACAGCAAGCGAATGCGCTACAGCGCCAAACTCGTGATGCGAAATACGTGCTAGTGAGCTCTGATGAGTTTGCCGGCTCAATCGAAGTGACAGATGCGGATGTTGAAGCTTTTTATAATAACAACATCGCCTCTTTCGATACTGACGAGCAGGTTAAACTTGCTTACGTTAAGTTAAGTGTCGATGACTTGAAAGATCGCGTTTCGGTTGATGAAGAAGCGGTTCGCACGTACTACGAAAATAACCTGGGAAGCTACGGCAAAGAAGAAGAGCGCCGTGTTTCTCATATTCTTATCGAAGCGGGCGATGATGCCGATGCAGCGAAAGCAAAAGCAGAATCATTAAAAGCAGAACTCGACAACGGTGCAGACTTTGCGGCTCTTGCAGAAGCAAACTCTGATGACACATTCTCTGCCGAAAACGGTGGTGACTTAGACTTCATTACACCAGAAATGATGGACCCAGCGTTTGATGAAGCAGCTTTTGCTTTACAAAATGTTGGCGATGTATCCGACGTAGTTGAAACCGAGTTTGGTTTTCACATCATCAAGTTAACAGACTTAAAAGAAGCACAAGTTAAATCTTTCGATGAAGTAGCGGGTGAGATTCGCGATACGCTTCTTTATGACGCGGCTATGGAAAAGTACTTTGAGCTTCAAAATACGTTAGCTGAAATTGCGTTTGAAGTACCTGATACGCTAGAAGATGCAGCGAACGCGGTTGATTTGCCTGTGCAAGAGTCAGTGGTATTTAGTCGCAACACCGCACCTGCTGATCTAAGCTTCCCTGGTTTACTGGACGTTGCTTTCTCTTCTGAACTTATTGATGAAGGGCTTAATAGCGATATTATAGAACTAGACGACGAAACCGTTGTTGTTGCGCGTGTTATTGAGCATCAGCCTCAGCGTACTCAATCTCTTGAAGAAGTACGCGAAGGCATCGAAGCCTCTGTTAAGGCTGAAAAGTCAAAAGAAGCTGCAGAAGCTTGGGCGTTTGATATCGCACAAAAAGTGCGTGCTGGAGAAAGCGTTGAAAGCGAGCTAGCTGAAAAGTCTGTGTCTTGGGAGACAGCAGCTGCTGTTCCGAGAGCGGGCGGTACACTTGCACGTGCACTCGTTGACACGCTTTTCTCTCTTGCCCTTGAAGGCGAAGATAAAGTTGATGTTGCAACAACGGTAAACGGTGACGTTGCTGTTGTTATGCTTGAAAACGTTAACGCAGCACCAGAGCTTGAGAATGAGTTGGGTGAAAGCCTGAAGCAGCGCCTTGCTCAGGTACAAGGCCAGCGCGTTTATCAACAATATATTGATGCGCTTCGCGCAAATGCAGAAGTGACTATCTCACAGACGCTATAAGCACTGCTGCGTAAAAGCTGTCGCTGCGACTAGCAGTGACACCGGTAATTACTAAAAAGCCAGCCTCTTTCATAGATGCTGGCTTTTTTTATACAACACAGTGATTGGGTGTTTGTTTGAAGTGCGTTAGTTCGTTAAGAACAGCATCAGTGTATAAAATGCCGCAATAACACCAGATAACACGAATATGTACAGAAACCCTTGCTTGCCTTGCTCCAGAGTGTATTTGTTGGCTTGTAAATAGCCAAACCAGAGTAGTGACAAAATAAGGGGTATTAAAACAATGATTTTTAACACAGTAATGCCTTTCTTTAAGTTATGTTCTAGTTATAACAACGCGCGTTGATTTAGACAAATCTTAACGAGCCAGTCCTAGTCGCCAACTCACCCATTGTCGCCTTCCTTGTTATCACCCTTTATTATTTTTAGCTTCAGGTTACTTTGTCCGCTGTCATGGCATTGTCGTAAATCTGTTATTGCCGTGTCACTTTACATTTGTGTAATAGACTCACGATTCATAAAGGTTTCTTATACATGTCAATTCAGCCTTTACCTTCCATAGCGCCAGCTCGCAGTATTTATTTTGCCGAAGTGCTTATGGCAAGAGCGTCGATTACCCCACAGGACGCTGGTTGCCAAAGTTACCTGATATACAAGCTCGAAAAGCTCGGTTTCTTTTGTGAAAAATACACAATTAATGGTGTGAGCAACCTCGTCGCAAGGTGGGGGCAGGGCCCGAATCACTTTGCATTTAGCGGCCATACTGATGTAGTGCCCCCAGGTCCTCTTGATAAGTGGAAGTCACCGCCTTTTAGTCCCGTAATTAGCAAAAATAAATTATATGGACGTGGTGCTGCCGATATGAAAACAGGCATCGCAGCCATGCTAGCGGCCACAGAGCGAACCATTGCCTCGTTAGATAAGGAAAAGGTCTCTTTCTGGTGGCTAATCACCAGTGATGAAGAAGGGGAGGCGGAGTGGGGCTCTAAATGGATAGCTGAATATTTGGCATCTAAAAATGTCCAGCTTGATATGTGCCTAGTCGGTGAACCTTCTGCATCTGCATCAACCGGCGATACGATTAAGATTGGACGCAGAGGCTCACTTTCCGGCACTATCCATATTGCAGGAAAACAAGGTCACGTGGCTTATCCAAAGACAGCGGTAAATGCTATCCACAAAGCGAGTAACGTGATTAATGCGCTAACACAGCACCCATTTGACAAGGGGAGTGATGATTTCCCTGGTACTTCGCTTCAAATAACACATATGGACACGGGAGGCTTCACTGATAACATAGTGCCTAGTGCTGTTCGTATAGAGTTTAATGTCAGATATTCGTGGCAGTTTAATCAGAACAGTTTATCGGTATTGCTGCGCAGTATTATCAATAGCATTGATACAGAAGCCGAAGTTAGCTTTTCAAGACCCTGTGAAGCTTACTTGAGCAAGCCTAACAGTAACGCGGAGCACTGCTTAATTGCCTGCGTAGAAAAAGCGATAAAGGGCGCTACAGGGCGTTACCCTGTTATCAGTACATCTGGTGGTACTTCTGACGGGCGTTTTTTTGCTAGTGAGCACACACAAGTGGTTGAAGTGGGTGTGCCAAACACCACCATTCACCAAATAAACGAACACATTCATGTGTCTGATTTGCTCACTCTTGAAGATATTTATACCGACATTCTTAAGTATGTTGGCGAGCGATAACGACTTCTGAAATTTTCAGTAAAGCGGAAGGCCATAGAATGAGAAAGGGAGCGTTTGTCAGGCGCTCCCTCTTGCTTAGGCTGTGGCTTTAAGCTGAATGTCGGTTAGATAGCGTTTGCGCTTTTTCTCAGTAAGTGTTTGCATGTCAACTACCACCAGTCCGTCGATACAGTCGTTAAAATCTGGGTCAACATTAAAGCCTAAAAATGCCACCCCGCCGTCTTTAGCCACTTCAGAATACTGCTTATACAGCGTTGGTACGTTTACGCCCATGTTAGCCAGTAAGTGTTTTAGCTGGGTAAATTCAGCCTTGTAGTCGTTACCGGTGAATTGGTGTAGCGCGTCGTTCGCCATTTGATAAGGTCGCTTGCAGGTCGCTTCGCCAAACTTGGCAGGGAAGTACGTGGAATAGAATTGTACCAATAAATCTTTAGCGGGTTCAGGGTAGGCATTACTGAGTGACACCGCACCAAACAGATAGCGATACTTTGGGTAGCGGCTTAAAAATGCCCCGATACCAAACCACAAATAATCTAAACTACGCTTTCCCCAATAGCGAGGCTGGACAAAGCTTCGCCCTAGCTCTAAGCCTTCTTTGAAGAGTTTATCGTTGTCCTTACCGTAATTAAATAAGGTCGCAGAGTAGAGCCCGGTAGGGTGGTCTGGCGCTGTCAAAAGCTCAGCATCGCCAAAGCGGTAGGCACCCACAATTTCTAAATCGTTGTCATCCCAAAGTACAAGGTGATAATAGTGGGAGTCGTATTGATCGATGTCTCTACGCTTGTTGGTACCTTCGCCCACGGCTCGAAACGCCACTTCGCGCAGGCGGCCAATCTCTCGCATAATCGGTGAACAGCTTTTGTGTTGGTATAGGTAAATAGATTTTCCGTCGCCAGTTTCACCTAAATGTTCGCAGTCTCGCATAGCGCGGGCCAGTTCTTTTCTGTCTTCTGGCATGGCAATAGAAGCCTGGGTTTCAAATACGCCTTTCTTGTTACTGCCAATGCGATACAAGTGGCGCTTAAACAGCTTTACCTGCTCTTTTAGCGGTATATTGGTTTGCTGGTACGCTTCAAATGGAATAAGTTCGCCAATGCGCATAGGTAAATGCTTCTTACGCTGTTTGAACATCTCTTTAACGAGCAGCGCGGTGGCTAATGGCTTGTATACCATGGAAACGCCGTAAAAAAGCGGGCTATTTTTCGCGTCTATATAAACTGGCAATATTGGTGCTTTTGCTTGCTTTGCAATGCGTAAAAAACCTGTGTGCCATCTGGTGTCGCGAACACCTTGCGGGCGTAATCGAGAAACTTCACCGGCTGGAAAAATCAGTATGGCGCCGTCGCTGTTAAGGTGTTTTTGAATTGCCGATAAATGCTGTTTTGGTGTGCCTCCCTGCATATTGTTTACAGGTAACAGCATATCGTGAAGCGGTTCAATGGCCATAAGCATTTCATTGGCGACCACTTTCAAGTCGTGACGTACTTCACTAACCAGCTTTATAAGCGCAAGTGCGTCGAGTGAGCCAATCGGATGGTTAGCAATAATCACCACTCTACCTTCACTTGGAATGCGTTCTTTTTCTACATCGCGGGTGGAGTAGCTGATATTAAAATATTCCAGCACTTGCTCTACGAAATCGATATCTTCGTAATGCGGATATGCTTCACCAAATTCGGTAATTTCACGTTCGTGAAGAAGGTGCCTTAAGACGAATGACAGCGACTTAAATAGAATGGGGTTATTTGCTACTTGAGGGTAATGCTTGTTCAGTACGTCGTTTACAGTAAACATAGAACCTGTTTCTCTTCTGGTTTTGGCGAACAATAGCAGGGCAATGTGACGCTTTTCACACAGTTTTATGGCAGTTATTTGACAGTGTTAAAAAGTTGTAACTATGACCTGTTAACCTATGATGTGGGGCACAGGTCAGCAGGCCCTAGCCTTTATGGATGGGTTTGGAATTCACCTGTTGCTTGGTGAGTAGCAAAAGTCAGGGGCCGTTACAGCCCCATTTGTGTAATGTCAGCTATGCTGCTTCTGAGCGAGAGGTTTTGGTTGTAATTGGTGTTACGGTGGCTGACTCTAATGAATCAAGGTAATGAATAAGAGATAAGTTACCGTTCACGTCTTCTGACAGTGCACTGCAGTTTTCTATCCAGTCCCCATCATTAATGTAGTGAATGCCGTTTTCAAAGCTGCTTTCAGGGTGATGAATATGGCCACACACAACACCGTCGAGCCCCATTTCATCGGCGCGCCTGCAGCATGCTTCTCGATAACGGGCGATGGCTTCATTCGCTCCTTTAATGTGTTTTTTAATATAGCCCGCAAGTGACCAGTATTCTCGCTTGCGCCACGCGCGTAGGCGATTAAACTCTCTATTTAGAAAAAGCAAAAGGTCGTAACCTTTATCGCCAATCCACGCATGGAATTTGCCCATAGTTACATCGCCATCGAACTGATCGCCATGTAAGACTAAATAACGCTTCCCTTGTGCTGTGGTGTGAACCAACTCTCGCTCTATTTCTATATCACCGAAAGCCATACCAGAATAAGACTGAATTGGTTCATCGTGGTTGCCGGGTAAGTACACCACACGCGTGCCGTCTTGGCTCATTTGCATGAATTTGTGCATGACTTGATTGTGCGCCTGTGGCCAGCGAAATTGCTTGGTCATTTGCCACATGTCAACGATATCTCCCACCAAATAGAGGGTGTCTACAGTGATGCTATTAAGAAAGGAAAGTAAGTATTCAGCTTTGCAGTCGCGATTTCCTAAATGGATATCAGAAAGCCAAAGTGTTCGATAGTGTGTCTTTTTCATAGCGGTTTCCCAAAGCGATGCCTTGGATCGTCACTATAGGTTTGCAAATTGACACTACCGTGACGCTTGCTTGACCATTGTGTTACAGCAACACAAATACGCGCTATAACCCCAACTTACTCGCCACGTCTAAAAGCCTATCTCGCATCCATACATTCACTAAGTCTTCATCGGCGTGTTTGTGCCAGTACATGTGTACGGGGAGTGGGGGGACGTCAAATGGAAGGGGCAGAATTTCGATATCGAATTTATTACTGAATTGTTGGGCGAATCGCGTTGGCATGGTCAGCAAAAGATCGCATTGGCTAACTACGTTAACGGCGGCAAAGTAGTGTTCACACTGCAATGCGATGTTGCGATGTAAATTGTGCTGAGCAAGGGCTAGATCTACCGTATCTAATTTAGAGTCTTTTAAAGATACAAGCGCATGCTGTGCAACTGAGTAGCTCTTGATACTCGGGTTATCTACGTAGCTATTGCTAGGCGCGCATACCACGACAAACGTTTCTTCGCAGATAAACTGTGAACGAATGTCACGGCTGGTGGGAACTAATGCGTCAATTACGATATCAAGATCTTTAGCGGCTAACGCGGGAGCAAGCTCGGGCCAGGTAACCTGTCTACTATTCACCGTGATATTGGGAGTATGTTTAACAAGCTGAGGAATAAGCACGGGAAAAAATATAGATTCTAAAATATCTCTCAAGCCAAGGTTCACCTGACGGGGTTTATCACTTATATCAAAGCCCACTTTACCTTTTAACGTACTTTCAAGGGTTTCTATTGATTTCACAACCGATGCAATAATGCCTTGGCAAAATGGGGTAGGCACGACTTGTCGTCCATGACGAATAAACAGCGGATCATCAAATTTCTCTCGCAGACGACCTAAGGCGTGACTCACCGCAGGCTGAGTGATATGCAGTGCGTTGGCGGCTTTCGTAATGCTGCCCTGATCGTAGACCGCGCGCAGCACAACAAACAAATTTAGGTCTAATTTTCCATGCATATCATTTATGGGTTTCTATAATAAGGCATCATTTTTATTTATTATTAAACAGAGTACACTGGCTTAAATGTTAATAAAAGGTTTCTTTTATAGAGGCTTCTTTTGTAAGGGGCGTGTGCATGCAGGCATCTGTACTTACCGAGGTGTTGTTACCTCTAGCGTTGGCATTTGTTATGTTTGGTATGGGGCTAACGCTAACCCTTGCAGACTTTGCCCGACTACTTAAAGCACCTAAAGCAGTAATAACGGGTTTTATAGGGCAAATTATATTGCTGCCTATGTTGGCGCTAGGACTGTGCTTTGTTTTTGGTCTACCCGATTATATTGCGGTTGGTGTCATGGTTTTAGCGGCATGCCCAGGCGGCACGACCAGTAATTTAATCAGCCACATCGCAAAAGCAAATCTGGCCCTTTCAGTAAGCTTAACCGCTATTTCTACCATCGCTTGCGTTTTCTCAACGCCCTTTATCATTCAATTTGCTCTTGATTACTTTGTAAAAGAAAACGCGCCAGACTTTTCTATTATTCAAACAGTGCTCGGGCTGGTTGGTATATCAATTGTACCGGTCATTTTAGGCATGACTATTCGTCGCTTTAACAGCAGGTTTGCCACTAAAACTGAAAGCTTCTTCCGGCAGTTCTCTATGTACTTCATGTTGCTTATGATTGTGGGCGTGCTGGTTTCAGAAAGAAACAATTTAGCCGCGTCCTTTGAAAGCGCGTTTTTGGTTTGCTTAACGTTAAATTTATCATCGGTATTGTTAGGACTCGGGCTTGCTAAGCTTTCAAACCTAGCATTTAAAGACTCGCTCACGCTGGCCATTGAAATAGGCGTGCAAAACGCGGCGCTTGCAATGCTGATATGTATTACCTTTTTAGATGCGCCTGATTACGCGATTGCACCTGGTGTATATGGCGTAGCAATGTACATCGGGCCCGCACTATTGGCCCTGTGGGCAAAACGAAAAATGCGTGACGAACAGCCATCAGTGCCACTGCAAAAGACGGAATCAGTTTGATTGGATTGATAAGGCGGTCAACTAGAAAGAATAGTGAAGTACTGATTAGCGCTTAACACAATAAAGCGCAACTAAACATAAACGCCGATACAAGAATAATGAAACAAGAACAGTTAGGAAACACATCATGCGCGTATTGATTACCGGTGGCGCTACCGGCTTAGGTCAGGCCATTGCCCTTAAGTGGGCGGAAAAGTGGGCAGGCAAAGACGAGGGGTTAGATATTTGCATTGCCGACATTAACCAAGAAAGAGGCGAAGAAACAGTAAATACGCTATCCGCCCAAGGTGCCAATGCGTTTTACATCCATTGCGATATAACCTCTGAAAATGATGTTCAAACGTTAGCGAGCACTTTGGAAACTCGCTGGGGCGGTGTTGATATCGTATTTAACAATGCGGGTGTTGCTTCTGGTGGCAGCCTTTTAGATGAGAGCATTGAGCAATGGCAGTGGGTGTTTGATATTAATGTGTTAGGCATGGTGAGAGTCAGTCGTGCACTCTTACCGTTAATGCGAGAGCAAGGCGGCGGCTATTTCATTAATATTGCATCGCAAGCGGGGCTAACGCCTATTCCTTATATGGGAAGTTATAACGCGGTTAAAGCTGCAGTCGTGTCGTTTTCTGAAACCATGAAGTTGGAATTAGCACCTGACAATATTGACGTTAGTGTAGTTTGTCCAAGCTTCTTCAAAACGAATTTAGATGAGTCGATGCGAAGCAGCAACCCAGCGTCGCACAAAATGCTCAATAAGTTCTTTGCCAAAGCAGACATGACGAAAGAAGACGTGGCTGAGTCCATATTTCAGCAAGTCGATAAAAAGCAGTTTCTTATTCTTACCCATAAACTGGGTAAACGCGCTTTCCTGTTAAAGAAGCTGCTGCCAACCCAGCGTTATATCAAAAATATGCTCAATCAAACGAAGATGATGAAGCGTGCAATGGAAAAGCAAATTTAAAGCAAATTTAAAGCAAATTTAAAGCAAAATTAGGTAAAACGGAAACGCGCTCACCTGTGTTTGTCGCCAAGCTATCTGAAGATAATTGTCGAGCTGCTCTTGTACAGGCACAAACAGAAGTATCTTCTAGCCAAAGATTGTGAGTTAGCACTTTGAATAGGCCCTTTGAAACAGAATTACAAGAAGAATGAGATATGCAACAACAGGTCGTAGATAAAGCTGACAGCGTACGTGCAGGCGAAGAGCTAGACGTCAGCGCTGTACACAATTGGCTTAAGGAAAATATTAGTGCCTCGAGTCCATCATTGAAGGCCACGATACAAAGTAGCGATAGCTTGCCTCAAGTCACCCAGTATTCTGGGGGCGCTTCTAATTGGACGTACTGCTTGGACTATCAAGGCAGTAAACAAAACCAGAGCGAAAAAACGTCGTTAATTTTGCGTCGGGCACCAGCAGGTACTAAAGCTAAAGGTGCTCACGATATGGGGCGGGAGTTTCGATTACAGCATGCGTTAAAGCCTGTTTATCGCTATGTGCCAGAGATGCTTGGACTTTGTGAAGACGAGAGCGTTATGGGCACAGAGTTTTACGTAATGGAGAAGTTTACCGGCGTGATACCACGTAAGAACTTACCCAAAGGCTTAAACACGTCTGAGCAGCAAACCAAACAGCTCTGCACTAATGTACTTGATAGCTTAATCGAGCTTCATAAAGTGGATTATAAGAAAGCGGGGCTTGAGCACTTAGGTAAAGGTGCTGGCTACATAGAACGCCAAATAAGCGGGTGGAGCGAACGCTATAGTAAAGCAAAAACCTGGAATGTCCCCTCGGGTAAAAAAATAATGCGCTGGCTAGAAAACCACATGCCCGCTAATGAACGCATTTGTATTACCCACAATGACTTCCGATTCGACAACGTGGTGTTAAAGCCAGATAACTATACGCAAATTATCGGTGTGTTGGACTGGGAACTGGCGACCTTGGGCGACCCGCTTATGGATTTGGGTAATACCTTGGCGTATTGGGTACAAGCGGATGATGACTTTTTGGCTCAATCAACACGCCGCCAGCCTACTCACTTACCCGGTATGCTAACTCGAAAGCAGGTGGTTGCGTACTACTGCAAAGAGATGGAAATAGATGTAGATGATTTTACCTTTTACGAGGTATACGGGCTTTTCCGTTTAGCCGGTATTGCCCAGCAAATTTACTATCGATACCACCACAAGCAAACCAATAATCCAGCGTTTAAAAACTTTTGGATCTTCATTCATTACTTAATGTGGCGTTGTAATAAGGCCATAAAAGCATCAGGAAAACGATAATGACAACAAGACGCAATATTCTGATCACAGGCGCGAGTTCAGGCCTAGGCAAGGGAATGGCGATTGAGTTTGCCAAACAGGGTTGTAACCTAGCCCTATGCGCAAGACGCTTTGAGAATTTAGAAAAATTGAAAGACGAATTGCATTCAATTAACCCAAACATTGACGTGTATATTCGCTCGCTGGATGTCAATGATCACGATACGGTTTTTGAAGTATTCGACGCATTCAAAGCCGACATGGGAACCCTTGATAGAGTCATTGTGAACGCAGGCATGGGCAAGGGCGCGTCTATTGGCACTGGGTATTTCCACGCTAACAAGCAAACGGCGGTGACTAACTTTGTGTCGGCGCTAGCACAATGTGAAGCGGCAATGGCTATCTTTAGGGCACAAAATAGTGGTCATCTTGTGACGATTTCATCTATAAGCGCGGTGCGCGGGTTTAGACGCGCCATGACAGTATACGCGGCAACGAAAGCGGGCCTTACATCTATGACTGAAGGCATTCGAATGGATGTAATGAATACGCCAATTAACGTCACCTGTATTCACCCCGGTTTTATTCGCAGCGAAATAAACGAAAAGGTGGAAAAAGTACCGTTTATTGTTGATACCGATGTGGGCTGTCGCGCGATGGTCAATGCAATCAATAAAGAAAAAGCGAATGCGTTTGTGCCAAGCTGGCCGTGGGCCATCCTTCACTGGATCATGCGTATTGCACCGGCAAGCTCAATAAGGAAGATGAGCTGATAAGTGGATAGCTGGGGGAGGAACACACCGCAAAGACTTTTTATCTAGTGACAAAGCTCGCCTAGTGGTGGGCTTTATGCCTTTAAGTCTAAATTTGGAATCAGTAACCCATGCTAGTTAGCGTCGATTACAGATACAAAAAAAGCGCCGAAGGGCGCTTTTTTAACTACTAATCGTAAAGATTAACCTAGTGCTTTGATTTGTGCAGCTAGACGGCTCTTATGACGAGCAGCTTTGTTCTTGTGAATCAAGCCTTTAGTAGCCATTCTGTCAAGTACTGGAGTAGCAGCAGTAAGTGCAGCTTGTGCCGCTTCTTTGTCACCGCTTGCAATTGCAGCGATAACTTTCTTGATGCTTGTACGAGTCATTGAACGACGGCTAGCGTTGTGCTGACGACGCTTTTCGGCTTGGATTGCACGCTTCTTAGCAGACTTAATGTTAGCCAAGGTGTAACTCCCAAAATAAATTCATGTCAAAAACGAGGGTGCGGATTGTGCCTACCAAACGCCCAAATGTCAAACGATTTAAAACTTAAATCGTTCCGCGTTAAAACGCGCAAGCTATTGAACACAAAGTATGCTCAACACGTTGCACATTCTTTGCGACATTTCTCTGCGACATTTTTTGAAAGAGATTCGTAGTGATATTCTTTCAAGACATTTTAGCGATAGACATGCATAAACGACAGCACCCCATACCGGGCGCGGATTATAACAAGAAAGTTGTTAAAGATGCACAACTATTTTGAAGAAATCGTTTCGCCTGCGATAGCCTTTAGTTATTATGGCTCGCTTGCAACCTAGCGTTGCCGCTTTGCGGTTAGCAGACGCCTTTGACTATCTTTCAAATGGCTGATGCTATTCAGCCTATTCTTTACCTCTTATTGGAAGTGTGACGTGTCACGGAAGTTAATAAAATCTGGTCTTATCGTCAGTATTATGACCTTGGTCTCGCGAGTATTAGGCTTGGTACGTGATGTTGTTGTTGCCAAGCTTATGGGCGATGGAGCAGCCGCTGATGTATTTTTCTTTGCTAACAAAATTCCTAATTTTCTTCGTCGTCTATTCGCTGAAGGTGCATTTGCACAAGCGTTTATTCCGGTATTAACCGAAGTCCACGAGAACGACGATAAAAAGCAGCTTAGAGAGTTCGTTGCAAAAGTCAGCGGTACATTAGGCGCTATTGTTTTTGTAGTTTCTATTATAGGGGTAATAGCATCTCCTGTTTTGGCGGCTTTATTTGGTACAGGCTGGTTTGTGGCGTGGCTCGAAGGGGACGAGGCCGGAGATAAGTTTGTGCTCGCGTCGACCATGTTAAAAATTACCTTTCCTTATTTGGCGTTTATCTCTCTGACTGGGTTGGCAGGGGCGATACTCAATACGCTCAATAAGTTTGCGGTTGCTGCCTTCACCCCCGTTTTACTTAACGTATGCATTATTGCATGCGCAATATACTTAGCACCTACGCTTAATCAACCCGCATACGCGCTAGCGTGGGGTGTGTTTATCGGCGGTATTGTACAGTTCTTGTTTCAACTACCGTTTTTGTTCAGGGCAGGGCTCTTGGTAAAGCCAAAGTGGGGCTGGCATGACGAAAACGTGGTAAAAGTACGCACTCTGATGATCCCAGCCTTATTCGGTGTGTCAGTAGGGCAAATCAATTTGTTGTTTGATACCTTCATCGCCAGCTTTTTAGTTACCGGTTCTATTAGCTGGTTATACTATTCAGACAGGCTGCTTGAATTTCCCCTAGGGTTGTTTGGTATTGCCATCGCAACAGTCATTTTACCTACGCTATCCCGAAACCACGTTAGTAATAACCCCAAAGCGTTTGCTGCGAATATCGATTGGGCGTTTCGCATGGTGTGTTTATTAGGCATACCTGCTGCAGTGGGGCTTGGCGTGATGGCAAGGCCTATTTTGACCGTTATTTTTCAGCGGGGCGCGTTTACTGCAGAAACCGCCATTATGGCGTCTTACTCGCTTACCGCGTACTCGTTTGGCTTGCTCAGCTTTATGCTGGTAAAAATTCTTGCACCAGGGTTTTATTCCCGCCAAGACACCAAGACGCCAGTGAAATTTGGTATTTGGTGTATGGTCGCAAACATGGTGTTTAACCTTATTTTAGCGATTCCGTTTGGTTATGTAGGGCTTGCTGTCGCTACCAGTATGTCAGCTACGCTTAACGCCGCTTTGCTTTATATTACGCTGCATAAACAAGGTGTATTTGCGTTAAGCCGCACATCGGTTTTGTTTATTGCCCGTGTGGTTATTGCAAGTGCTGCCATGGGCGGGCTTATTTATTATCGCGATCAAGGCTTAGCTTTCTTTGAATTGTCTCTTTCCGCCCAAATGTTAGAGGTAGGAATAACCATTTCGCTGTCGGTTATATTGTTTGTGACCACCATGGTGGTGCTGGGCATGCGACCCAGGCATTTCAGAAGCGGCGGCGATTAGTATTCAATAGATGCGAAATAGAGCATGGAGCCAGAATGGCCCGTGTGCTTGGTATTGTGCTCGCGGTCGGCTATAATCGCGAGCTTTGATTTTCTAGCAGTTAAAAGGTAGTGGCTAACAGTGGAATTTATCCGCGGGCTAAACAATGTAAAACCGCACCATAAAGGGTGTGTGCTCACTATTGGCAAGTTCGACGGCGTACACCGTGGTCATCAAGCTGTGTTGGCTAACGTGCTTGAAAAAGCGAAATCGCTATCACTTCCTGCCACCGTAATGGTGTTCGAACCTCAGCCTGAAGAAGTCTTTATGCCTGATAAAGCACCAGCGCGTATAAGCCCTCTTCGCGAAAAGTACGAGTTGCTGCGCCAACAAGGTGTCGACAGACTGCTTGCTGTGCGATTTAACGCGGAGTTTGCTAAGCAAAGTGCCGATACCTTCGTTCACGATTTATTGGTGGACAAACTGGGTGTTAAATTTCTTGTTGTTGGCGACGATTTCCGTTTTGGCAATGGCCGCAAAGGGGATTTCGAAATGCTCGAGGCGGCAGGTCGCCAATACGGTTTCGAAGTAGTAAGCACCCACAGTTTTACCATGCATGCCCATCGAATAAGCTCTACCGCGGTGCGAGAAGCGTTGGCTGACAGCGACTTCGGTTTGTCTACCGAAATGCTAGGGCGCCCGTTTGCTATTCACGGTAGGGTGGTTCACGGCGAGAAAAAAGGTCGCACCATTGGTTTTCCCACCGCGAATGTCATGCTAAAACGCCAAAAAACGCCAATTCAGGGCGTGTTCGCAGTTCGTGTCGACGTAGATGGTAAACACTATAACGGCGTTGCGAACATTGGTACCCGTCCTACTGTTAACGGGGTAAGAAACCAGTTAGAAGTCCATATTTTTGATTTGTCATCTGACCTTTACGGCAAGCCAATTACGGTGTTTCCGATGGCAAAAATAAGAGATGAAATTAAATTTGATTCTTTTGAGGCGTTGAAAGATCAAATTCAAGCAGATGCAGCACAAGCGCGTCTGTTATTAGCATAGTTAAACGTGATAAAGTCACGAAAAGTTTTTGCGCGTATCAGTTTTATTGAGCTCGATTTTTTTAAACGTGGATCCTTGTTCGCGAAACGCGTAAGTAAGTCACTGTGCTAGAACATTTAACGTCAGCCTTGCGCTAGTAAGAACGACACACAGTTTTACGTTGAACCTTTTACATTCAGCGTTTTAATTTGAACATCGCAAAATGAATATCGCCTTCACAATGTGTTAGTGCATTGGGTGAAAATTAAGGTAACCGGATAATACAATTTTATGAGTGATTACAAAGCCACACTGAACCTTCCAGAAACTGCGTTTCCTATGCGCGGTAACCTTGCTCAGCGCGAGCCGAAAATGCTTAAAGACTGGCAGGAAAAAGGGGTATACAGCAAAATTCGTGAAGCGAAAATAGGCAAAAAGCCATTTATTCTTCACGATGGCCCTCCTTATGCAAATGGCGATATTCACATTGGTCACGCGGTTAACAAAATTCTCAAAGATATTATTGTAAAGTCGAAAAACCTTTCTGACTTCGATTCTCCGTACGTTCCTGGATGGGACTGTCACGGTTTGCCGATTGAATTGATGGTAGAAAAGAAAGTTGGTAAGCCAGGTAAGAAAGTTACTGCGGCTGAATTTCGCCAGAAGTGTCGCGAATACGCACAAAAGCAAATTGACGGCCAAATGGCTGACTTTAAACGCTTAGGTGTGTTTGGTGAATGGGATAACCCATACAAAACGATGGACTTCAAATCTGAAGCCGACATCATTCGTGCATTAAGTAAAATTGTAGACTCTGGTCACTTAGAAAAGGGCTTCAAACCTGTTCACTGGTGTACAGATTGTGGTTCAGCACTTGCTGAAGCAGAAGTTGAATACAAAGACAAAGTATCACCGGCAATCGACGTTAAGTTCCCAGTGGCTGATGTGGCCGCTATCGCAGAAGCGTTTGGCGTATCTGAAGGTGATTTAACCTCACATAAAGCAGGTGTTGTTATCTGGACCACCACTCCCTGGACACTGCCGGCCAACCGTGCAATCAGCTTACACCCAGAGCTTACCTATGCAATTGTTGAAGTTCAGCCTTCAAACGAATGGCTAGTGGTAGCGCAGGACCTGCTTGAAAGCTGCATGAGCCGCTACGGCGTTGAGGAATTCCGCGAAGTGGCAACCTGTACTGGTGCTGCGCTTGATAAGCTTAAGGTTAATCACCCATTCTTAGATCTTGAAGTACCGTTAATTCTAGGCGACCACGTTACAACTGATTCTGGTACAGGTTGTGTACACACAGCGCCAGCTCATGGTGTTGACGATTTTAACGTGGGCAAGCAATACGATATCGAAGTGTACAATCCGGTAGGTAACAATGGCGTGTACCTCGAAAACACACCGCTGTTTGCAGGTCAGTTTGTATTTAAAGCCAACGATGAAATTATCGAAACGGTTAAAGAGAAGGGCAACCTTGTCCTAAACGTAAAATACGAGCACAGCTACCCGCATTGCTGGCGCCACAAAACGCCAATTATTTTCCGCGCTACGCCTCAGTGGTTTGTAAGCATGGATAAAAAAGGCCTTCGCGCTGAATCACTTGAACAAATTAAGCAAACCAAGTGGATCCCAGATTGGGGCCAAAACCGCATTGAGAAAATGGTTGAAGGTCGTCCAGATTGGTGTATCTCTCGTCAACGTACGTGGGGCGTGCCTATTCCTTTGTATGTGCACAAACTTACCGGTGAAATCCACCCAGAGTCTGCGGCGTTAATGGAAAAGGTGGCACAAGAAGTAGAAGCTAAAGGCATTCAAGCGTGGTGGGATCTTGATGATGCAGCCCTGCTTGGTAGCGAATTAGACAACTATGAAAAAGTGACCGATACCTTAGACGTTTGGTTTGACTCGGGTGTAACGCATTACTTCGTTGTCGATCGTCGCGATGACATTCCGGCCTCTGCCGATTTATATCTTGAAGGTTCTGACCAGCATCGCGGTTGGTTTATGTCTTCGCTTATGTCATCAACTGCCATGCACGGTCACGCGCCTTATAAAGAAGTGCTAACACACGGCTTTACGGTAGATGCCCACGGCAGAAAAATGTCGAAGTCGGTAGGTAACGTTGTGGCACCTCAGGAAGTGACTAACAAATTAGGCGCAGACATCCTTCGTCTATGGGTAGCATCTACTGACTATCGCGGCGAGATTGCGGTATCGGATGAAATCTTAAAGCGTGCTGCAGATGGCTACCGCCGCGTACGTAACACTGCACGCTTCTTGCTAGCGAACCTGAACGGTTTCTCGGTTGAAGATGCGGTTGCAGAAGAAAATATGGTCGCGCTTGACCGCTGGATTGTTGCTCGTGCTAAGGCACTTCAAGAAGAGCTTATCGAAGCGTATGACAACTACGACTTGCTGGTAGTGTCACAGAAGCTTACGCACTTCTGCTCAATTGAGCTGGGCTCATTCTATTTAGACGTGATTAAAGACCGCCAGTACACCGCTAAAGCAGATGGGTTAGCCCGTCGTTCATGCCAAACGGCCATGTATCATATCATTGAAGCATTGGTTCGCTGGATGGCGCCTATTACCAGCTTTACTGCTCAAGAAATCTGGGAAACGCTACCAGGTGAGCGCAGCGAGTTTGTATTCACTGAAACCTGGTACGAAGGGTTTAATAACTTCACGCAAAGCGATACGTTTAACGATGCCCTATGGCATCAAGTGCTAAGCGTAAAAGATGCCGCAAACCAGGCCATGGAACAGGCGCGTAAAGATGGCGAGCTAGGAGGCTCACTAGAAGCGAGTATTTCGCTTTATGCTACCGAGTCATTGTACAACGTACTCGCAAAGCTTGAAGACGAGCTACGCTTCGTACTTATTACATCAGGCGTTACGCTAACGAAAGTTGACGGTGCACCGTCTGATACGAAAGCCACAGACGTAGAAGGTTTATGGTTGAGCGTTAATAAAGCAAGCGGTGAAAAGTGTGTTCGCTGCTGGCATCACCGTGAAGATGTGGGCTCACATGAAGGCCACGAAGAGCTTTGTGGTCGCTGTGTGACAAACATTGACGGTGACGGAGAAGAACGCCACTATGCTTAAGCTTTTTCGCGAAACAGGCTTGCGTTTTTTGTGGATAAGCGCAATTGCGTTTATCCTCGACCAATGGAGTAAGTACACGGTTATCGACAGTATGTCCTTGTATCAGTCGATACAGGTATTGCCGTTTTTTAACTTTACTTACGTACACAATTACGGCGCCGCATTTAGCTTTTTAGAAAATGCAGGTGGCTGGCAGCGCTGGTTCTTTACTGCCATTGCTGTTGTAGTAAGTGTAGTGATTTTGTGGTGGCTGAAGCAGTCACCCCGTTCGCAAAAAATGCTGCCCGTTGCGTTTGCCTTTATTCTAGGTGGTGCACTAGGTAACGTTTACGACCGTTTAGTCCATGGTTATGTCATCGACTTTTTAGATTTTTACGTAAACAATTACCACTGGCCAGCGTTTAACATTGCCGACAGCGCAATATTTATAGGCGCAGCCTTACTTATTATCGACATGTTTAAAAATGGCGACAAAAAAAGTGAAGGGAACGGTGCAGACGCGCGAGCCAGTGCCGCGGACAATAGCGAAACCATTAAGTAGTATTCGGAAAGGTTATGACAGACTCATTGATAATTGGTGCTGATAACGAAGTTATTCTTCACTTTGATTTAAAGCTAGAAGATGGCTCTGCCGCTGACAGTACTCGTGTAAACAACAAACCTGCCAAAATGGTGATGGGTGACGGTAGCCTTACGCCGAATTTTGAAGCGTGTTTACTTGGGCTTAAAAAAGGTGACAAAAAGTCATTTAAATTAGGCCCTGAAGATGCATTCGGCCAGTCTGATCCGAATAATATTCACTATATGGATAGAAGCCGCTTTGGTGCAGATTTGCAAGTTGAGGAAGGCATGATTTTAGCGTTTGCTCAGCCTGACGGTTCAGAGATTCCGGGGATTATTCGAAGTGCTGCTGGAGACTCTGTTACGGTAGACTTCAATCACCCGCTAGCAGGGCAAACGGTTATCTTTGACGTTGAAATTATTGATGTTAAACCTGGCGTGTCAGCACAAGGTGGAAACTAGTTATGCAAATTCATTTAGCTAACCCTCGTGGTTTCTGCGCGGGCGTTGATAGAGCTATCACCATCGTTGAACGCGCGCTTGAAATGTTCGAGCCGCCCATCTATGTACGCCACGAAGTGGTACACAATAAATTTGTGGTAGATGGGCTACGTGAGCGTGGTGCGCTATTTGTTGATGAGCTTCACGAAGTACCAGACGACAGCATAGTAATATTTTCTGCCCATGGCGTATCGCAAGCGGTAAGAAAAGAAGCGGAAAATCGCGGTTTAAAGGTCTTTGATGCCACGTGCCCCTTAGTGACGAAAGTACATATGGAAGTTACCCGCGCTAGCAAAACGGGCACTGAATGTATCTTGATTGGTCATGCTGGTCACCCTGAAGTAGAGGGCACCATGGGGCAGTACAGCAATGAAGATGGCGGTATTTATTTAGTTGAATCTGAAGCTGATGTGGCAACGCTTGAAGTTAAAGATCCGACCAACCTTTATTATTGCAGCCAAACTACGCTGTCTGTTGATGATACCGCCGATGTTATTGATGCACTTCGCGCTAAGTTCCCCAAAATCAATGGTCCGAGAAAAGACGACATTTGCTATGCCACGCAGAATCGCCAAGACGCGGTGCGCGACCTAGCCCAAGATTGTCAGGTATTACTGGTTGTTGGTGCACAGAATAGCTCAAACTCGAACCGTCTTCGCGAGTTGGCTGAAAAAATTGGCGCAAAAGCGTATTTGATTGCTGACGCTAATTGCATTCAAGAGGAATGGCTAGAAGGTGTAGAGCATATTGGCGTTACTGCAGGCGCGTCTGCACCGGAAGTGTTAGTGCAAGGTGTGGTAAACAAGCTCAAAGCGTGGGGTGCTGTTTCAGCTTCTGAGCGTGCTGGACGCGAAGAGAATGTGGAATTTGCTGTACCTAAAGAGCTGCGTGTTAAACAGGTCGTTTAATTTATCCGCACTATCAAAATAAAAAAACACCGCACTTAGTTGCGGTGTTTTTTTATGCTTTTGTCTACTGGAAATTCAACAAGTTGCGAATGGATAATAATACCTTTAGAACTGGGTATTTTAACATGAACAGGCTACACGGTTCGGCTTTAAGGTAGCACCTTTTATGCCGTAAACGTACATCGTAAAGCGGTGTTATAGCACGCTAACCATTTAGAGCCTGCTACTTTAAAGATAAAGTGGTTGAACAGTCTGCCTTGTACTTGCTTGCTAGAACAGGTCACAGAAAATTATACGTTTTAATAACCATTGATACCCAGTGTTATACGCTTTTGTCTTACTATACTACATTGGTGATAACACCAATTTGAATGTTAGGTATATGGCAAAAAAAGATGATTGCTGAAAAGGTGATAATGAAGCGAGTGAAGGGAAGTCATATTCGCGCACAACGCGGTGCAGGTCTTATAGAGATTTTAATCACCTTATTTATATTAGCTGTGGGCTTACTGGGTGTTGCTGCGCTCCAGTTTACGGGCTCTTTTGCCAATAAAGACGCAATAAGCCGAACTCAGGCCGAGATGGTGGCAGCACAAGTTGCAGAACGATTGAGAGCCGCCGCTCGCCCAGCAACAGTGGGAGACGGCATGGTAGTCAACAATGCGTACTTCTCTAGCGATACCTATAATTTTGCCACGTTAAGTTGTTCTGGCTCGTCTCACCCTTATCACTGCTACTGTCTGGCAAGGCCGGCAGGGATCCCAAATTGCGAAGGCCAGGCCTGTACTGAAGCACAGATGGCTGAGTACGATGGCTGGGCGCTATCGTGCTCAGCAGTACAAACCAATCCTCAAACTAAAGTGTCGGTATCGTGTGACGACAACAATACGGCAGATATTTACAGCTGTAGTGCAGGTTCTCGTGTAGAAGTGTTGTTGACGTGGCCTGTCGCTTCTTCGGGAAATCAGACCTATACCCTTAATGCGCGATGTAACGAATCTGAAGGTGACAGTAACGCATGTGTGTTTAAGGACATTACATTATGAATGCACGTCGCCACCGCCCACAGCAGGGTTTCTCCCTTGTCGAGTTAATGATTACGTTAACGCTGGGGTTAGTGATATCAGGCGCGATTATTCAAGTGCTCGTCAGTAGTAGCGTGACGAATAAGCTCAATCAAGCCGTGGCTCAAGTACAAGAGTCAGGCCGCTTTATCATGGCTCGCCTCTCAGCAGAATTCTATGAAGTCGGCCGTTATGATCAGATAGTCGCGGATGTGGATACATCCGTTGATATCGTTGCCGAAGCGGCCTATGTGGAAAATCACCCCATCGCTGTAGCAGGGGATTTCGCTACCAACGCGACACTAGGCAGTATACAAACCTCTAGTGGCGGCAGTGATAAGCTGGTTGTGAGCCTACTAAGTGACGAAGATTGTACTGGAAACCAGCACGGCTATGGCGGTCTAGAGTTTCACGTTGTTAATCACTACTTTGTAAGCGGCAGTACACTTAAGTGCACAGGATATGATGGTCGGGTACTTCGTGGCCTAAAGGTGCAGACAGTATCGCCCCTTACCGTAACATTGCTCGATAACGTCGAAAGTTTCCAAGTGCAGTTCGGCGTTTCAAGCAGCATTACCAATTCTCAAGGGCAAGCTGTTTCGTATGTAACCGCAGATGAAATTGAAGATTTAAGAGCGCTTAATCAACAAGTTGTGTCACTGCGCTGGGCGCTAATGCTTAAAAGCTATCAAAATGAAGTGAGACAAACACAGTCTCAGAAATATGCGCTGTTAAACGAAGCATCTAAAACGATGGACACGGCCCATTATTATCAAGTGTTCTCAAAAACGTTGGCACTTCGAAATATGAAAAATTTTGTCAGGAGTTCGCGATGAAACAACAAGGCTTAGTGATGGTATTCGCACTTCTTGTGTTGCTTTCAATCACTGTTTTAGGGGTAAGCGCGGTAACCAGTAGCTTGTCTCAGTCTAAAATGGCAGTGTCTATGCAGCAAAGTGGTTTGGCTTTTGATGCTGCTGAAGCAGCGATCGCGGGCGTTTTCTTTGAATCTGAAGATGAAACCCTACTTACCGACCCGAATAAGACAGACCCGCTCTCGGAAGCTCGGCAGGGTAACGTGTTTGACCCTGAAGCAGATTCAATGAGCTGTTTCGATGACGGGGAGTGGACTGACAGATACATGACTGAAGGCGGCCTTGCTGTTGGTGACAGACATGTGGTGGATGGCACGTATCAAAGTGAGGCCTCGTCAAAGAGTTGGTCGCGCACTGCCTTTATCAGAGAGCAGGCTTGTCGAGGCTCGAGTAACGTGATTGGTGGAAGCAACGTCAATTGCCATGTATTCATTATCAGAGGATGTGGGAAAGTGGCGGGTAAATCTTCTGTTGTGGCGAACAGCTTGGCTGCCTCTGTATTTGGCCCTGCGTCTCAATAGGTATTAATATGAAGAAACTCTCGACTTACCTTGCCTCTATTACACTATTTAGCTGTATCGGTTTCTCTGCGTTTGGTGACGACCTCGATATTTACCTAGGCAACGCAAATAACGCCGTAACCTATAACCCGAATGTGCTGTTTATCATGGACTCATCGGGAAGTATGGGATCGTACGATAACACCAGCCAAACTCGAATGTTGCGCGTACAGAATGCACTAAAAGAAGCGCTCGGTTCGGCGACCAATATTAACGCAGGTTTGATGCGTTTTTCGGATTACGGTGGCCCAATCCTCTATCCGGTTCGCAATATAGATGAAGCGGTAAGACCTGAAATTATCATTTCAACCAACGACGACGATCACGACGCACATGAAATAGACGGTAGCGTTACCACTGACAGCAATGACCTTGTATTAAGCAGCGGTACCCAAACCGTAACCTCTGGTCTGCGTTTTACCGAGTTAAACATACCTCAAGGCGCGACAATCGTTAATGCCAGTATTAGGTTTACTTCAGAAAAATTCAATGTGGCGGGTACATCACTTGTTATATCAGCTGAAGCATCGGCATCAAGTACAGCCTTTGCTTCGTCTTCGAACAATTTGAGTGCGCGAACGAAGACCGCGGCTAACGTTGAGTGGGCAACCGACAATAGCTTTCCCGCCTCAGGCGAGGTGATAACCACACCTGACATAAGTGCAGTCATTCAAGAAGTCGTCGATTTATCGGCATGGTGTGGCGGCAAGAACCTTAATATTTTAATAGAAGGCTCTAGCACCGATTCAGCAAGCTCTCGTGAGGTAAGAGCCAGTGACGTAGGCCAAAGTGGTGCGCCACAGTTGGTGGTAACTTATGATGACTCTACCGCTACGGGCTGTGTTCAAGGCGAAGCAATTTATCAAGTAGCCAGTTCACGAGATAACTTGGAAGAGAACGTAAACGGCTACCCGAATACCGGTAGTGAACTGACCTTCCACCCATCTTACAATGATTACATAGGCGTTCGATTTCGCAATGTGAACATTCCTCAAGGGGCTGTAGTAACAGAAGCGTATCTTGAGTTTACTGCTTACAGTACGGTGACCTATGGTAACCCGAGTATGCGTATTAGGGGCGTAGCTGATGATGATGCGTCTGATTTTCATCCAGACCGTCGTAACCGCTTACGAAATTTGCCTAAAACATCGGGTATTACTTGGTCCATGCCTGATTTTTACAACAATTATACCTACCGTACGCCTGACGTGAGCAACATTGTTAAGCAAATTGTTGATCGTTCAGGGTGGCAGTCAGGTAACGATATGGCATTTGTTCTTGATGATTTTGTGTCGTACCGCGGTGCGCATACGTATAACAACTCGCCATCTAAAGCACCGAAGCTTATTGTGAAGTTTAACGGCTCGGCGACACCTGGCGCTTCAGCAACGGTCCGTGAACATTTGATCAGCAAAATAGATGAGCTTAGCGCCAACGGTCTAACCCCTATAGTAGACACATTGTTGGAAGCGGCTAACTATTATGGCGGTAGAGACGTAGATTATGGGCGAAAACGTGGGGAAAGTGACGTTAGCAGCTCTGTGCGAAGAAGTACTCGTGTGAGCCACAGAAGCTCTTATATAGGTGCAGATTCAATTTTGCCTTCGGGCTGCTCGGAAGACAACTTGTCAGACAGCGACTGTATCACTGAGCAGATCCCAACACCGGCAAGTTACATTTCGCCAGTGTCTGACCTACAGTGCCAAACGAACAACCACATTGTTTTGTTGTCCGACGGTGAAGCGAACAACAACCACAGTGTTTTGAAAATTCAGACGTTACTTGGTAAAAGCTGTACCGGAAGTAGCGGTGAGAAGTGCGGCCTAGATTTAGTGAGAAATATCAGTGAAGCGTCAACGTCAGTAATAGGCCCAAGGGTTATTACACACACCATCGGGTTTGCGGCGAACAATAACGCCAACAACTTCCTTAATCAGCTTGCTTTGCAAAGTGGTGGTGGTTTCTATCAGGCAGATAACAGTACGGATTTGCTCGAGGCGTTTAATACTATTTTGCGTTCTGTAAAAGATATTAATGCAACCTTTGTGTCGCCTGGTGTGGCGGTTAACCAGCTAAACCGTCTAACCCATAGAGATGAATTATACTTCGCATTGTTTAAGCCGAGCGAAGGGGCGATTTGGCCTGGGAACCTTAAACGTTATCGCTTAAGTGGTGATGAAATTCTCGATAAAAACAGCCTAAATGCGGTGGATAGCGTTACGGGATTCTTCGCTGAAAATGCACACAGCTATTGGTCAACCCTTGCTGACGGCAGCGAGGTGAGTGAAGGTGGAGCAGCCAGTCGCTTGGGCGGGAACCGAAATATATACGTGTTCAATGATACGGGTAGCATTGTAAGAAGTGCCAATGAATTACACGAAAACAATACGAATATAACGAATGCTGACCTTGCCATTCAGGATGAAACTGACGCGAATGCACTAAGAGATGCCATCTTAAAGTGGACTCGAGGCGTGGACGTAAAAGACAGTAACGGCGATGGAAGTACAACTGACTATCGCTCTCAAATGGGCGATCCCATTCACTCTCAGCCTATAATTGTTAACTACGGTACTGACGACTCGGCCATTTTTGTCGCCACCAACCAAGGAATGTTGCATTCATTCGACACTTCAACAGGCGAAGAGAACTTTGCCATCATGCCTAAAACATTGCTGCAGAATCTACATCATTTTTATAAAGACACATCATCGCTAGAGCACAAATATGGCTTAGATGGTGACATGATTCTAAGAACAGTTGGAGACAACAAGTACCTTTATGTTGGTATGCGCAGGGGGGGACGCAATTATTATGTCTTTGATGTGACGCAAAAGGCCTCACCCACGCTGAAATTCAAAATTGAAGGCGGGGCGGGGACGCTGGCAAAGTTGGGCCAGACGTGGTCGAGACCAACAATCACTAAAGTGAACATGGGCGGACAAGTTAAAAATGTCATGATTGTTGGCGGTGGCTACGATGACGCACAAGATGATCGTGCTATCCGAGCAAATGATGTCGTTGGCAATGCTGTGTTTATGTTCGACGCTGATACTGGCAGCCTCTTGTGGCATGCAAGTAATGAAGATGCGGATTTAAACTTAACGAATATGACATACAGCGTTCCAGGGCGAATTTCAGTTATTGATAGGGATAACGATGGGTTTGCGGACCATATGTATGTGGCCGATATGGGCGGCCAGTTGTTTAGGTTAGACATCTATAATGGAAATTCAGGTACGAATTTTATAAAAGGTGCGCGCATTGCTGACTTCGGTGGCGACACAGCTGAAACCAACCGACATTTCTACTATGGGCCAGACGTAACAGAGATAGCGCTAGGCGATGAGTTGTATTATGGCATAGCCCTTGGCAGTGGATGGCGTGCATCTCCGCTAGATACCGTAGTTGAAGACAACTTTTATATGCTTAAAGACAGCGGCGTATTTAACCGTGATGTAAATGGGAATTACACATTTATGCAAACGGTTTATGAGAGTGGAATGTACAACGCCACGAGTCATGCCTTAAATAGTAGTGACGAGGGGGAGCGCGAGTTGGCTTCACAGGACTTTGCTAACAAGGCTGGGTGGTATTTGAATTTAACCACTAACGGTGAAAAGGTACTGTCTTCTCCGCTAATTATCGATTACAAGGTGTTCTTTACGACCTATGTTCCGGCGGTGAGTAGTACCAGTGCATGTGCTCCGCCCACGGGTAATAGTCGCGCTTATTTAGTCAGTATGTTTAATGGCAACGCCGTCACAGATGTAAATAATGACGGAGAAGTTAACGACGCTGACCGTTCAGCAGAATTAAAACAAACTGGCATCGCACCAGAGACCAAAATTCTTATAGAAGATATTGTGAGTCCAGTGGTTTGCTTGGGTACTGAATGTGTCTCAGCAGTGATTGACGTTGATGAAGATGGCAACGACGAGGCATGTACTAACGCATTTGAGTGTTTAGCTGAAAATATTTACGGAAGATTCGAGCGAATTCAGCGTGGTAGTTGGCACTCAGAAACAGAGAGGGAATAATTGTGAAGCATAAAAAAACAGAGAGCGGATTTTCATTAATTGAGCTTATGATAGTTGTGGCGATAGTGGGCATTATTGCCGCCATTGCATACCCTTCTTACCAAGGTGTTATTGCCGATGGATACCGCGGCACAGGGCAGGCTGACTTGTTGGGGTTCGCATCTGCAATGGAACGTCATCACAGTGGTTCTTTCAGTTATGAAGGTGCGGCAAGTGGTGGCGCAAACACCGGCGCGCCAGCCGTTTTTTCTACTTATTCTCCGTCTTCTGAGCCCCAAGCAAATCGCCGTTATAATTTAACTATACAAGCGGCCAGCGCAACAGCTTATGAGTTGAGGGCAACGCCAGTCAGCGGCACAGGTCAAGCATCAGATGGCACGTTGTTTTACTTCAGTGATGGGAGAAAGGGTTGGGATAAAAATAACAATGGATCCCTTGAGTCCGATGAATATTGCTGGTCATGCTAATTATTAATACTGGTAGATATTCGTTAAGCGATTAATGCCACAGGTCGTTTTGACGCCTTAAAAAACGTGGCGTTGATGTGCTATTGGGCTGAAATTACCAGTAATGACGGTTCACCAAATATTGCGATGTCATCCCAACGTTGGTCAACCGGGTCGTTAACCAAGGCGAGTCGGTCCGAATTCAATGAGCCATTGTGCTCAGCGTTTTCATCCAAAGTCACTTGAAAGAGAAGCCTAGAATCAATGCGAGTGGCAAGTAGATAGGTGGTAGTGCTTGTTAAAATAAGCAGTGCCAGCAACACTTCAATTAAAATACTTCCTGTATTTTTCAATTTAGGCATCTTTGAGGATCCTCTATTTCTGGTTTTTCGTTTACCTAATATTCAGCTCAATCGTTTGTTGAGTTATTCCTATACCATGAACCGGGGATAGGGATAATTTTAGCGAGTGTAGTGTGCGATTGAAGGTTTTTTAGCACCGCGGTGGACGGTGTTAATGGCCCATCAAGATTCGTGTTCAAGGGGTGGTTGGAAACGTACGCGCCTTTTATAGATGCCTCAGGTGAAACATGCAAAGTGTGCGTATATGGCGTGGTGGAAAGCATAACTATCAAACCATGGAATTGCGTATCAGCGTGAAGTGAAAGGTCGCCATCCACTATCAGTAGCATTAAAGGCTGGTTTTCGTCTGAGTGTGCTATATCTTCGTTATCCAATTGGCAATCTCCCTCTATCCAGAAAATACTGGCAGGCGGAAGGTTCACACAATCCTGTTTAGCAACGCTTTGAGGAAAATACGTCGCACTCAGGTGCTCTATGCTTCGATTAAACAGCCATTCGGTAAGCTGATTGTCCCATGATAATTGTTGAGTTGAAGTAGGTAGCCTTAACAGTGACGGATAGCGCAGAAATTTAGCTGTAAAAATCGTATTACTTTCGTCTTGGGAAACCCGCACGTCAAAGTGTTGCAAAGACTGCTGTTCTTCACCAACTAAATCGGTCTGCTCAATAAGTATCGTTGCATTGGATGTGTCTATCCTATTCAACGTTTGCGAGACCGAATGACTTCGTAACAACGTGGCGATTTCTTTGACTTGCTGCATGTGTGTAACATGCGCCTTCTCGGTATCCCGCTTTGTCTTTTCAATCGTATAAAATTGTTGAACCTGCTGTGATGTACTTATAGCTGAGAAGGTAATAGCGCTTAATAATATGGCCACAATTCCCAACACGGCGATGCCTTGCTGAAAACGAAGCGGTGCAGTATGGCGTGTAGGTACAACCCCTCCATGGCTTGTTCTAAACTCAGTTTTTCTGTTGCCTCTTTGAGGGCACTGCATTTCGGTATTATTAGTAGGCATTGACAGCCTCAACTATGAACGTTCTGGCGCTTTTGACGGTAGGATCAACTTTACTGTGCAACTCTATTTCAATTTCATAGGCACTTCCCCAGCTACTGCTGTTCCTTCGGTTAACCGTGAATTTGGTGGCAACGGTAGTTTGCGTATCGGTTAAGTCGTACCAACCGCTTTGTATACAGGAATGTCCTGCTACTCGGTACTCGATGGCATTGTCGTGCAATCGGTATCCAAAAAACTCCCCCTGAGCCTGCGATACCACGCCGTCCTTGTTCTTATCATAAGAAAAGGTAACACAGCTATTTTCAGGTTCATTTGCGCGGTGGCCAGTGGTTATTTCGAATACCGTATTTTCGATTGTGGTCGCACCGAAAGGTGATAGGGTGTTAGGGGAGTAAACAAAACCCGCTTTGCTTAGGTGTTGTGTAATTGTACTTTGTAGCGCACGTATGTCGTCTTCTACGCTGGTAGCGTGTTGAATTGATGAGTGTGCAATGTGCGACCGCGCCGCTTGAGTTGCAACGGCTGAAATCACTATACTTGCCAAGCCACAGGCCACCAGCAGTTCGGTGAGACTATATCCACAATACGGCTTGATTGCGCCACGACGCATTACATGTTTTAGCATGGCGCTATTCCAGAAATAGACTGAACGCTACATAGCTTTATTCGCCCCAATGTATTAATAACTAACTTTGCCCTGAAGCGCTGGCTTGAAAGCGTTAGCGTCGTATTACTGGCAAAATTGAGGGTACCGTTTTTATTGAACGCGACAATCTTGTCCTCATTATTGGTTGTGCTCAATTCTGTATTCCACCGCGAAGGCAGTGACAAGAAACTCGACTCAGTCAAGGCGCAGCTTTGGCGGGTGGCGCAAGAGCACGAGTCTTCTTCGCTCACGAGTACACAGCTATTGTGTTCAATTTGCGCAATCAGGAACATGTTCTTTTTGTTTATTAGTGCTTTCATTCTCGCCTGTTTTGCGAGTGAGGCTATTCCGGTGGCAGCATGTTTAAAGGCATTTCGCTCATTCCATGCATCAAATGAAGGAATAGCAATTAGCGATAGGAGACTGATTACTGCCAGTACAACTAGCATTTCTAAAAGCGTAAACCCATTCAATCTCCGTTGTGGAATGCTTAGCTTGTTGTTGGATGTGTAAGCGTGAAAAGCCATGCGTAAGTCCAGTTACCCTGCTTAATTCATATTGGTAATCTCAATGTACTGAAATTCAATTAGAGAGATAGCTGTACCATGGAAGGGAATTATAAAGCGTACATACAACATCATCTGACTGAAGGGTTTTCGCTTGTAGAAATACTGGTTGCAACGGCTATAGCAGGCATATTGTGCGTTGCGACTACGTCGGCAATTACCGCTAGCAAACAACTAAGTCAGCTCAACAAGGTCAAAGCGTACCTTCTGTCTGCCCAAGCAATTCAGTCGCGAAGTTGGTTACTTACAGGCGAGTACGTAACGCACGATGCGTTGCCACCCTCTGGAATAGCCAGCGTACGCATCTCACAAACCATCAGCGACACGGGAATGTATGAAATTAGTGCTACACTGACATCTAGAGCATCTACGGACAGCTGTAGAGTAATAAAAATACGTGAAGACGCACTGACGCCCACAGAATGTTGGTAAGAAAATGCTCGAAACTTAACGATACGAAAAGTGAACGGTTAGCTACAGCTTAACTCATTACCTTCTAGGTCTTCTTTTTTGCCGTTGTCATCACTGTCTACGGCAACAGATATTCTTCCGTAAAGCGATAATAAAAGTGCTGACGCATAGTTTGCATCGTTGTTATTGGGACATAAAGTGATGGTTGCGGCGCGGTCTATTCCGCCTTGCTCGTCGAAGACAAGGCTGCCGGTTATACCGGAGATGGTATTGGCATTACTTAGTGGATCGCTTGCTACAATTAAGACCTCACTATTATCCCGGCTGCCGTTTCCATTTGCATCTATAAACACCATTTTTGCATTGCGCCAACTCGACGTGCAGGCTGTATAGTTTTGCGTAGGGCACAGCACTACGTTGGTTTGTTCGTCTACCGCAGAAAAGCGAGCGCGTTGAACCACTGCACTTAAATTGTTTAAGTCAGAGGTAATTCTATTCTTGATTACGATATTTTGAATGCCAGGCGCAACTGTGGTGAGAATAATGGCAAGAATAGCGACGGCAACAAGCATTTCTAGAAGGGTTAATCCTTGCTGTCTCGACATTATGGATAGTCGTGCTGTAAGCCTAGTGTTTGTCATAAACGGTATTCGATTCCACGCGTTGCTATAAAGAGAAACAGGCGGGTTTGCTTTTGCGCCGCCTTTCTCCAATGTAATGTTGTAGCGCCATAATTTTACGCTACTTACTCATATTTTAGGGTAAACTAATTTGAGTTGGCAAAGGTATGTTTTACCGCGCAACCGCATATTTGGCCATACGCCTTACGTTTAATGGCTTGTCGTTCTGCTGTGCTTGAATCTCAACTTAATAATAAATAAATTGCTGACCTTAAGTGCTGCACAACTGCAATACCAGAAGAGTAAATCCAAATAGATGCGCGGATACCACTAACATCTGCGGTCAGATTGTCGTAGAATCAAGTTCCAGGACGCCCCAAAAATACGTGGATATAATGATGCAAAAACAAGCAGTTATTGATGAAATGAAAGTGCTGCCTGAAATTGACGTAGAGTACGAAGTCGCACGTCGAGTCTCGTTCATAAAAAAGCAGTTACTTACTTCTGGTTTAAATTCGCTGGTACTGGGTATTAGTGGCGGCATTGATTCATGCACATTGGGTCGGTTAGCTCAATTAGCAGTAAATGAATTAAACGATGAGCACCACGAAAAATACCAATTTATCGCGGTTCGTTTACCTTATGATACCCAAGCCGATGAAGACGATGCACAGAAATCTATCGACTTTATCCAGCCCTCTCATTCTCTTGCAGTGAATGTAAAACCTGGCGCAGATGCTATTCATGCGTCTACTTCACAAGCGCTTGCCAGTGCTAACCTTCTTCCCGACAATGAAGCGAAACAAGACTTTGTGAAAGGAAATGTTAAAGCACGTACTCGTATGGTTATCCAGTATGAAATTGCTGGGATGGTTGATGGCCTCGTTTTAGGTACCGATCATTCGGCTGAAAATATTACAGGGTTTTATACCAAGTATGGTGATGGTGCCTGTGACCTTGCGCCGTTGTTTGGTCTCAGTAAGCGCCAAGTACGTGCAGTGGCAGCCCATTTGGGTGCACCACATAACGTCATCACTAAAGCGCCAACTGCTGACTTGGAAAGCCTGTCTCCGCAAAAAGCCGATGAGCAAGCATTGGGCATGTCTTACGACCAAATTGATGACTTTTTGGAAGGAAAGTCAGTTTCTGCGGAAGTGGAAGAGAAATTGCTCTATATTTATGAGCGTACACAGCATAAACGTGTGCCAATTCCAACAATTTACGATGAGTTGTAGTCATGAAAAAAATTGAAGCTATCATTAAACCGTTCAAAATGGACGATGTTAGGGAAGCGCTAGCTGAAGTCGGTATCGCAGGGATGACAGTGTCAGAAGTGAAAGGGTTTGGTCGTCAAAAAGGCCATACTGAACTTTATCGCGGTGCTGAGTACCAAGTTGACTTCCTACCCAAGATCAAAATTGAGCTTGTATTGGACGATGACCGCGTTGAGCAAGCGGTTGAAGCTATTCAAACGTCAGCTAAGACAGGCAAAATTGGCGACGGTAAAATCTTCGTTTACAACGTTGAGACCGCCGTACGAATTCGTACCGGTGAACAAAACGAAGACGCGATTTAATTAAATGGTGTTTATTAAAAAAAGGAGCCAATGGCTCCTTTTTTAATATATTAAGTATTTATTAAAGCTTAATAGCAACGTGACTTAGTGGTCGTGACCACAACCGCCTTCACTGTGTACATGACCGTGCTCAAGCTCTTCTTTCGTTGCTTCTCGTACGTCAACAACAGTTACGTCAAAAGTTAGCGGAATACCGGCAAGAGGGTGGTTACCGTCAACAACAACCTCTTCGTCAGTTGTTTCAATGATAATGACCGATTGCTCACCTTGTGGCGTCGTTGCGCGAAAAGACATACCCACTTCAACATCCATACCGTCAAACATTGAGCGTGGTACAGTTTGTACAAGTTCGTCAGCACGTTCACCGTAAGCTTTTTCAGGGTTTACTGAAACGTTGAAGCTATCTTCCTTCGATTTACCAATAAGTGCATCTTCTAGTCCTTCAATTAAGAAGCGACGGCCTAGTAGTACTACTAGTGGCGATTTCCCTTCTGAAGAGTCTAGCGTTGTGCCGTCTTCGGTAGATACGGTGTAGTGTAGCGTTACAACGCTGTCAGAAGTAATTGTCATAACAAATCCTATCTTGGCCCTTTAATAAAGGGCAATAAATGTAATGCAGTAAAAACTGCTTATCGACGTTTTTTCACAATATTGCTAGCTTTCTGCTCAATACTGTACGGCAAAGTATTAGGGTAACAGGTAATGGCGTTATTATCAGCCAATCTGTGTAAATCTTCGCTGGTGGTATCGTTGTTTAGCACTGCAATAAACCAGGTTTCATTATCAAGCGATGCAACATTGAGTATTTTGCCCGCTATACGCCAATTTTCGCCCAACTGCTTTTCTAATGCATCGCCAGGTTTAACATTTACGTTACCTTCAAGCTTAAAGCTGTAGGCGGCGCGTTTGTTTTTACCCAGAAAGCGGGTTCGCGCAACCACCTCTTGCCCCATATAGCAGCCTTTATCAAAGTCGATACCGTTGAGCGCCTGCACATTAATCATCTGGGGCACGTATTCCGCCACTGCGTCGCCTTGCACTAAAGCGTGTACGCTTTGAATTTGTATAGCGTCAAACACGGTTTGGGGATAGCAAGAAAGGGTTTGCGCCTCTATTAACGAATTTATTTGCTTTGCGCCATTATCATCTAAAAGAACAATAATTCCTTTGCAGCTAGTATTGGCAAAATAGGCGACGCCGTGTTCGCTCTCGACCTTTTTAAGAGAACCATTGTCAGGAGTATCGCTCTCAAGAAGGCGTTCCACTTCGTTTTCGGAGAAAAGCTGGCTTAACGCTGCCTTTACTTCGTTAGTTTTCACTGCATCAAGCGAAATAAAATAAGCGCTGTATGTTTGTGTGTCGTCGAGAATATCAACCTTAGAGAACACACCATACTTATTAAGCTGTGCTAATGAATGACTACCCGCATCTTCATTGGTAACCAACAATAATTTGTTTTGGTGGCGAGTTACGTACCCGGTAGACCACGTTTTGCCTTTATTATCACAATGGGCGAAATGCCTGGCAGTATTCTCGGTTAGCTTATTAATGTTGACCGTAATTTGCCCTTGCAGGTAACTGTCGGCCTGTTCTCCTTCCAAAGAAATTATCATGGCATTTGAAAGCTTGACCACAAATTCACTTGGAAGACTTTGTAATGATGCGATAGATGTCATATTCACCACTGTAAAATTCGCTGTATGTACTCAAGGTATGGTAAAACCACCAATATTCAAGGGCAATACATGGGAATGTGCGCAGATTAAGTTCTATTTAGTTTGCCTATCTGGCCAAAAGAGCAGTGATCCCCACGCATAGGGCATGGTATTATTGTTAGCGAATAAAAAACGGTATGAAAGACATATGTTTGAACCAAAAAGATTAGCGCGATTAAAGTGGGCGTGTCGCAGAGGCATGCTAGAATTAGACGTACTTTTACTTCCTTTCGTGGAAGAAGCCTTCGATTCTTTAAGTTATGAAGATCAAGAAACATTTGAACGTTTACTTACCAGTGATGACCCTGATTTGTTTGCATGGATCATGGGACACCAAAAGTGCGAAGACCCTGAACTAGCCGCCATGGTGGCGACTATCGTCAACCGTGTCAAAGTATAGAATTTGCATTACGCACAATAGGTTTAGAAGGTTATTTGGGGAAGTATGCGTTGCTGTTTGTCTTTTCGCAGCATTGTGCAGCCTTCCTCAATACTTGTGGTCTTGGCTGAGCTTCTCAAAATTGATAGCGCTTGTTGCTGTTGCAACCACGTTAGTTATTTTCTGGCGTCTTTATGACGCGTTTAGTAACAAAATTTCTGCTACTCAATACGCTCTCTCTTTGACCAGCGATGGTATTATCCGGGTTGTTGACGACAGCACGCTCCCACTGGATTTGCAAAGCATGCCAAAAGGTAGCTTGTTAGTTGATGCTCAGGTCGACGGCACATCAATGAACATTCATCATTCTTCCCAGCTCTTTACTTGGGGGCTGTGTATCAATGTGCTGCGCCAAAAACGCAGATGGTTTGAAAAAGATCATAGCCATCTCGCTTGGATCTTAAAAGGTGAGTGCTGCGAAGCAGACTATCGCCGGTTGGCTAGAGCCATTATCTTGGCCCGAAAAGCAACGCCTTAAAGGAATTAAAAAGATGTTTCGTGAGTATACCAAAGCGTTATTTAAACGCGTTGACGCCAGGCAGCTTATGCAGTTTAAACCGCCTACGTTGCCTCAGCGCATCTATACCAAAACGCTCTATGTCGACGATGTGCACTACGCTTCTTTTTGTCAGGAAGTTGACTGGCCGGCAAATGAGCATGCCCATCCACTTTATTTGCAGATGCTTTCCTTACCATTGCAAATGCAGTGTTTGCTGGACAAACAAAGCCCATTTCCATTGCTTGGCCTTATCCACGCTGCGAACAAAGTATCGGTTATAGACCATTGCGATTTAAGCGAACCCTTTGAATGTCGCGTGCGCTTTCACGATGTGAGACCGCATAACCGAGGTTGGGAAGTGGATGTGATGTTAGAAGCGCTGCAGGCAGGGAACCTGGTTTACAGGGCGATAAGTAGTTACTTAGTGAAGGTGAAAGCCGTTCATGTAGCTCCACTTGGTGCTAAAAATGACTTACATGACGATTGTGAATTAGAGAATAGGGCGCTCATCGGCGAAATTAGTGCTTCGGCTAATACAGGTCGCCGCTATGCAAAGCTTTCTGGCGACTATAACCCAATCCACTTGTCTGCAATATCTGCCAAAGCATTTGGGTTTAAACAGCCTATAGCGCACGGCATGTGGACATTGTCACGCGCTGTGTCGGCGTTTGTAAGTCATCAAGACTTCAGACAATCTATGAGCGTAAAAGAAGTAAACTGCCGCTTTAGAAAACCCGTGTTTTTGCCCTGTGACATTCATATTCAACAACACTGTAAAACAGATAATAGTGTGCTAATAGACGTTACCGATAGTAATGACAGCCTTGTGCACTTATCGGCTAGTTTAGTGTTTAATCAGGCCTGAATTAACGTTTAATCAGGTGCAGATAAGCAAAAGATAAGCGGGAGATAACCTAAGGTTATAACAATCCGCATAGATCATTGCTCACTCAGAGGCGCTGGCAAGTTTCCTAGCAAAGCGTGTGAACTTGAAAGGGAACAGACTGGTATAATACTGTGGACGGTGAAAAGAGAGCATGCTGTGATGCTCTCTTTTTGTTTGACGTGTTTTATTGAGCGCTAAATGATGCTGTGTGAATGTATTGTCCAGTTATTAAAGAAGGCGCATTAACATTAGCGCCTTCTTTAGACTGATACAGATCTTACTTTATGCACTAGTCGGCATCGGCGAAGCTGTCTTGAGTAATTAGCGAGCCAACGTCGGCGCCTGACAGCTGTTTTCTGGGAATAAGTATTGTAGGAACGGGGTTGTCTAACTGTTCAGGGTAGTCCAAATTAAAGTGTAACCCTCTGCTTTCCTTTCGCTCCATCGCACATCGCACAATGAGTTCTGCAACCGTAACAAGGTTTCGAAGCTCTAGCAGGTTATTACTTACCCTGAAGTGAGAGTAATACTCAGTAATCTCTTGCTCTAATAGCTTAATGCGGCGCATGGCCCGTTCAAGGCGCTTATCCGTGCGTACAATACCTACGTAATCCCACATAAACAGCCTAAGTTCGTGCCAGTTATGTTGAATGATGACTTCTTCGTCAGAGTTAGACACTTGGCTCTCATCCCAAGGCGCAATAGACTCTTCACAGTCTGCACTGGGAAGATTTTTAATAATATCTTCCGCTGCAGCGCTGGCAAAAACCACACACTCAAGTAAAGAGTTAGATGCCATGCGGTTGGCGCCATGCAGACCTGTGTAGGCAACTTCACCGATTGCGTATACATTATTCAAATCGGTTTTGGCATTAAAGTCGGTCATCACTCCGCCGCAGCTGTAGTGCGCAGCAGGCACGACTGGGATAGGTTCACGGGTTATATCGATACCAAGCGAGCGGCACTTACGATAAATATTAGGGAAGTGCTTAACGATAAAGTCAGCAGGCTTATGACTGATATCCAAATACATGCAGTCAGCGCCCAATCGCTTCATTTCATAGTCGATTGCGCGAGCGACTACGTCGCGCGGCGCAAGATCGCCACGCTCATCAAATTTGTGCATAAAGCGGGTACCGTCGGCGTGGCATAGGTTTGCGCCTTCGCCGCGCAGCGCTTCTGTAATCAAAAAGTTACGTGCCTGCGGGTGGAATAAGCAAGTCGGATGAAATTGATTGAATTCCATATTGGCCACGCGACAACCCGCTCGCCATGCCATGGCAATGCCGTCACCGCTCGACACATCGGGGTTCGATGTATACTGGTATACCTTGCTACCACCGCCAGTCGCTAGCGCAACGAAAGGGGCGCGAATTACTTCAACGTGCTCTTGTTGTCTATTCCAAACATAAGCACCCACCACGCTGTTCTTTTCTTCCTTTGAAGGAATGAGATCAATGGCGTTATAGCGCTCAAATATGTGAATGTTTGGATGGGTCGATACCGCGTCGTTTAATGTAATTTGAAGCGCTTCGCCTGTGGCATCTGCAGCGTGAAGAATTCGCCGGTGGCTGTGTCCGCCCTCACGGGTAAGGTGAAAGCGCTCCTCACCAGATTCACTTTTTTCTGTATCAAATGGTACACCGTAACTGATAAGCCACTCAAGTGACGCCTTTGCTCGTTCTGCAGTAAATCTTACGGCTGGCTCTTCGCAAAGCCCAGCACCTGCAGCAAGCGTGTCTTTTACGTGTGCGTCTATGGAGTCTTGTTCATCGAATACTGCGGCAATACCACCTTGTGCATAGCGGGTAGAGCCTTCATTGCGGTCACTTTTACTAAGTACAATAACCTGACAATGGTCGGCAAGCTTAAGCGCTAAGCTCAATCCTGCCGCGCCACTCCCAATAATCAATACGTCACAACGGTGTTCTATTGCATTTGATGTGGAAGTTAGTGAAGACGATACAGATTTCATGTATTTTTATATCAATTCAAACGAGCAAAGGTTCGGCAAGTCTAAAGGATGAGTAGCAAAACACAATCATTCTTGCCCCCTGGCCTAAGCATTTTTTAAAATATTTAATGCTTTTACAGAACTTTTGTAAAAAGAACGCGTCTATACACATGCTTGTTAGAGCTATTGTGTAGTTGAAGTAGGGAGTAATGGCTCGAATGAGCGAGCAGATAACCGACCAACAACTGGTCGAAAAAGTACAGCGTGGCGATAAAAATGCGTTCAACTTGTTGGTAACTCGTTATCAACATAAAGTGATGCATCTCGTTTCTCGCTATGTGAAAAATACCGGTGACGTTGCCGATGTAACGCAAGAAGCGTTTATCAAAGCATACCGTGCCTTACCTAATTTTCGTGGCGACAGTGCATTTTATACTTGGCTTTATCGCATTGCGGTAAACAGTGCCAAGAACTATCTTGTATCTCAAGGTCGCAAGCCGCCTGCAAGCGATGTCGATGCTGACGAAGCAGATTTCTACGAGGGTAGTGATGCATTAAAAGAGCAATCTACACCCGAGCGAAGCCTGTTATCTGAGGAAATTGAAGAAACCCTGTTTAAGGTAGTTGAGAAGCTGCCGGACGATTTACGTATGGCGATAACGCTGCGTGAAATTGAAGGGTTGAGCTATGAAGAAATCGCGAACGTAATGTCGTGTCCTGTGGGTACGGTGAGATCCCGTATTTTTAGGGCTCGCGAGGCGATTGATAAAGTTATTCAACCGTTGTTAGAAAATTAAAAAGAAATAAAATCAAAAAAAGATGAACTTTCTTTTTTCCACGATGACTAACAGCTGTGTTAGGGTAGTTAACGATCACTTTGATCTGGAAATGAATATATGACGCAACAGCAAGAAAAATTGTCCGCATTCATGGATGGTGAGATAGAAGGCAATGACATCATCGATGCGATTAAGCAAGATGAAGCGCTTCAGGCCAAATGGCAACGTTACCATGTGTATCGCGGTGCAATGCGAAAAGAAGCAAGTGTTGCTCCACAGTTGGACATCACCGCAAGCGTAGCAGCTGCGCTTGAAAACGAGCCAGCTATAGTCGCACCTAAACGCTCGCGCTGGCAGTCGATACCATTGATTGGCAATGTTGTTCCTTTTGCGAAGCAGTCAGGCCAGTTTGCAGTAGCCGCGTCGGTGGCAGTGGCAGTTATCTTTGGTGTTCAATACACTAATCAAGAAGCGCCTACCGAGCCATTTATGACAGCGCCAACGATTGCTCCTCAAGGTGGATTGTCTCCAGTGAGTTTGGAACAAACCAGAACGTTACCACGTAACGACATGAATGAAATGCTTGAGAAGAAGCGCAAAATTAATGCATTGATTGCTGATCATGAGCAGCAAATAAAGCTTAAGCAAGCGCAAGAGGACGAGGGTGAAAGCGAAACAAGTGGAACAGAGCGCCCATAAGTTATCGCAGCCAGTCAACATTAGTTGGAATGTGCTTTCGCAAGTAAATTGCGACTGACATACATTTCATATTTTAATCATACCAGCATATACTGCTGGTATGTTTGTTTTAAGGCAGGAAAAAATGCGCTGTAGTTCTATCCTTGCACTTTTTTTCATTTCGGGCGCGGCTATTCAGCCCACTATTGCCCAAACTACTTCGCTGAGCGAAGAAACGAAAGCTCCTATTGCCCCAGTCCAAAACGTGAATGATGGCGACGTTGAATTAGACGCTAACTCAGAATCAAACACGAGAGCTGGCCGACTAGATGAAGCTGATCAAGAAGAAGCAGTGCGAGAAGACGTGATTCAAGAGCAACTTGAACAAAGTCGAAGCGAGCAAAATGCATCTGCTTCTCGCACACGAGAGCCTCAATCGGCCAATCAGTGGCTAGCTGAACTTCAAAACATTATAACCAATGCCAATTTCCAAGTGTCTTTTGTGCAAACTATTGCAGGAAAGGAAACCGTTCCATATTTATGGCGCCACGGGATAATGGAAGATGGCTCTGAATTAGAGCAGTTAAATCTTCAAAATGGACCAGGCCGCGAGCTTATTCGTGTGAACGATGTGGTGAGTGTATTTGAGCCAGATGTACAACCCTATAGCTTGCGTTCAAAGCATATCAACGGTCCAATACCAAGTGTATTATTGTATCATCCTGAACAGCTTGCCGAAGCCTATGAGTTCGTCGCTGTGGGAAGAGCGCGGGTGGCAGGACGTTCAGCGCAACAAATTCGAATAGTCAGCCGAGATAACACGCGATTTGGTTATCAACTGTGGCTGGATGAGTCGTCTGGTATGTTGCTCAAACTGAACATGCTTGATTTGCAAGGGGCGCTATTAGAGCAGATTCAGGTCACGGCCTTTGCGATATCGCCAGAGCCTGCTGATTATTTCTCACGAATTAATTCTGCGTCGTTACCCGCGCCCATGGCGCTGAGCAACACGCCAAATCGTGCACACAAATGGGATGTCACCTATTTGCCGGCTGGCATGCGAGAAATAAAGCAAGATACAAGACGATTGGCCTTAACAGGTCAGATTGTAGAATATAAACTCTTTTCAGATGGATTGGTTGACGTATCTGTGTACGTTCAGCCTGCGGAAGATGCGTTAGGTGAAACGCTGGCGCTGCGCAATGAAGTGAGTACGTTCTTAACGTTAACAGACGGCAAAGCCCAGGTGACAGTGGTGGGAGAAATACCTTTGCAAACCGCTAACGCTATTGCTACGTCTTTACGCCCCGTCAGCAGTGTAAGTGAATAACCGCGCAATTGAGTAACAATGATAAGAGAAACCGCCACCGTAGTTGCCGTTAATGGGGATACGGTCACCGTAGAAGCAGCGATTAAATCGACCTGTAACGCATGCCAAGCACAAAGTGATTGTGGTACCGGCGTTATTTCTCGTGCGCTTGCACCGAAAACGCAGCAGTTGACGCTGCGCACTCCCATGCCTGTGCGGGTTGGCCAAGAAGTGACTGTAGGCATACCGGAAGCAGGTATTTTAAGTGCATCGGCTTGGTTGTATTTACTACCGCTCATAGCGTTTATCGGGGCATATTCGGTGTCGATATCATTACTTAGTAGTAACGGCTTTACTCACGAGTTATGGGCCATGCTGCCAAGTGGGTTAGTAACCTTCTTTACCTATAAGTTAATTGCTTACAAGTTGCGTCGTGTAGAACGTACGAAATATCAACCTGTCCTATTGGGTCAACAAGATCACAGTGCAGTAGAACATTGATTTTTTGAAGGGCTTTACGCTGCTCAATGGTTTAATACGAGACTGTTCCATACGAGGCCGTTTTATACGAGGCCAATTTATACGAGATTATAGTGTTAACTCACGCTCATCAATGTAGCCAAGTTTTGAGATAGGCCGAGGAAGTCACGTCAGATTGCCACTTCCATTCGTTATGTTTCTTGAAAGTAATAAATTTTCCACCACGCCAATTCGCTTTTCGCGCAAGAAATGGGTAAAATCCGCACGCGCTGCGTATAACCCTTTAAGCAAGGCAAGCAGCATTTTTTGTTTAATGAATTTTTCTGCAGGTAATTTCCAGCATTATGCAACAATCGCACATTCGTAACTTCAGTATTATCGCCCACATCGACCACGGTAAGTCTACGCTGTCAGACCGTCTAATCCAGCATTGTGGAGGGCTAACAGACCGTGAAATGGCTGAACAGGTTCTCGACTCAATGGACCTGGAAAAAGAGCGCGGTATTACTATCAAAGCGCAAAGCGTAACGCTGAACTACGAAGCGCGCGACGGTGAAACTTATCAGCTTAACTTCATCGACACTCCTGGACACGTTGACTTTACCTATGAAGTATCTCGTTCTCTTGCTGCCTGTGAAGGTGCGCTTTTGGTTGTTGATGCAGGTCAGGGCGTAGAAGCACAAACATTGGCAAACTGCTATACCGCTATCGAGATGGATATGGAAGTGGTGCCTGTACTAAATAAAATCGACCTGCCTCAGGCTGAACCAGACCGCGTTGCAGAAGAAATTGAAGATATTGTTGGTATCGATGCACTGGACGCTGTGCGCTGCTCAGCAAAAACCGGTATCGGTATTGAAGATGTACTTGAAGTTATTGTAAATAAAATTCCGCCGCCAGAAGGTGACCGCGAAGCGCCACTTAAGGCGTTGATTATCGATTCTTGGTTTGACAACTATCAAGGCGTTGTTTCACTGGTACGTATTGTCGAAGGCCAGTTGACCAAGAAAGACAAAATTCAAATTATGTCAAACGGTCAAACGCATCAGGTTGACAAAATTGGTGTATTTACGCCTAAGCCACTCGATACAGGCACATTAAGAGCCGGTGAAGTAGGCTTTATCATTGCAGGGATTAAAGATATCCAAGGCGCGCCTGTGGGCGACACCATTACCTTGGCTCGCGAGCCAGCTGATGCAATGCTGCCGGGCTTTAAAAAGGTTAAACCTCAGGTTTATGCCGGTATTTTCCCAATAAGCTCAGACGATTATGAAGATTTCCGTGATGCCCTTGCGAAATTAAGCCTGAACGACGCTTCACTGTTTTATGAGCCAGAAAGCTCTGCAGCGCTAGGTTTTGGATTCCGTATTGGTTTCCTTGGCATGCTGCACATGGAAATCATTCAAGAGCGTTTAGAGCGTGAATATGACTTGGGTCTTATCACTACTGCGCCAACGGTAATATACGAAGTAGAAACGACCAAAGGCGAAACCCTTACTGTAGATAGCCCGGCTAAGCTACCTCCGGTAAATGATATCGCTGAAATTCGTGAGCCTATGGTTGAAGCCAATATTCTTGTGCCACAAGAGTATCTAGGCAACGTAATTACACTTTGCGTTGAAAAGCGCGGTATGCAAACCAACATGACATACCACGGTAAGCAAGTGGCGGTAACCTACGAATTGCCAATGGCAGAAGTGGTGCTCGATTTCTTCGATCGTTTGAAATCTACGAGCCGTGGTTTTGCATCGCTTGATTACAACTTTAAGCGTTTCCAGACATCAGACATGGTGCGTGTTGATATTCTTATTAACGGTGAACGTGTAGACGCGTTAGCAGTAATTACGCATAGAGAAAACTCTCAAGGCCGTGGTCGTGAGCTGGTCGAAAAGCTTCGCGAGCTTATTCCACGACAAATGTTCGATATCGCTATTCAGGCGGCTATCGGTAACCATATCGTTGCAAGAAGTACAGTTAAACAGCTACGTAAAAACGTAATCGCGAAATGTTACGGCGGTGACGTAAGCCGTAAGAAGAAACTACTTCAAAAGCAGAAAGAAGGTAAAAAGCGAATGAAGCAAGTGGGTAATGTTGAATTGCCACAAGATGCGTTCCTTGCAGTATTGAAGGTGGGCAAATAATGGCGAATTACTTCTCCTTGATTTTGGTGGCACTCACCTTAATAACAGGATTAATCTGGCTAGTGGATAGCCTAGTGTTTGCACCAAAGCGAAAAGCACGTTTACAGGCTGCGGCAACCGCAGAAGGAGCGGGCTATGGAGAAGATCCTCAACTGCCGTACCTTGTTGATACTTCGCAACAGATTTTTCCTGTTATTGCTTTCGTATTGGTATTGCGTTCGTTTTTATATGAACCATTTCAAATTCCTTCAGGCTCAATGATGCCCACTCTGTTAGTGGGTGACTTCATTTTGGTTGAAAAGTTTGCCTATGGCGTGAAAGACCCGGTTTTCAGAAGTAAGCTTATTGAAACTGGCGTTCCAGAGCGTGGTGATGTGGTGGTTTTCAAGTACCCTGAAGAGCCTTCAATAGACTACATTAAGCGCGTGATCGGTTTACCGGGCGATACTGTGGTTTATCAAAACAAACAGGTTTATATCAAACCGAAGTGTGAGACTGGCAACAACTGTCCTAAATTGAAAGCCGTACCGCTTACGTTCCAAGAGCGTGGTGAGTTCGTACAGGACATGGCGCAGCTTATGCGTTACACCGAAGATTTAGGCACAGTAGAGCACGACATTTTGCGCCACCCAGTACGCGAGATATCGCCGGTTAATTTTTATACCCAGCCTGGAACGCGCAGCAATGAGTGGATTGTGCCAGAAGGTCAGTATTTCGTGCTAGGCGATAACCGTGACAACAGCCGCGACAGCCGTTTTTGGGGTTTTGTGCCAGATGCAAACTTGGTTGGAAAAGCGGTGGCGATTTGGATTTCATTTGAATTTGAGCGCAGTCCGTCAGACTTCCTTCCAACTTGGGTACCAACAGGTGTTCGATTTGAGCGAGCAGGTGGCATTCATTAATGCAGGGAATTGATAAATATCGTCGTCTGTACAAGGCGATAGGCTACACATTTACCAATGAAGCTCTATTGGAACAAGCACTTACTCATCGCAGTGCGGCTAAACAGCACAATGAGCGACTAGAATTTTTAGGTGACGCTATTTTAGGCATGATTGTTGGGGAAACGCTGTTTAAGCGATTCCCAACTGTGCCAGAAGGCAAACTCACACGAATGCGCTCTACTTTAGTTAAAGGAGACACACTGGCAGAACTTGCAAAGGAAGCCAGTGTGGGTGAACTACTTAACTTAGGGCCAGGTGAGCTCAAAAGTGGTGGTCATCGCAGAAGTTCGATTTTAGCCGATGCAGTTGAAGCTATTTTAGGGGCTATTTACCTCGATTCCGGTATGGACGAGGTTCGAGGCGTTATAGACCGTTTATGGGAAACCCGCATAAACAAACTAGACCCTAATGCCCACCCTAAAGACAGCAAAACTCGTCTTCAAGAGTTTTTACAAGGTCGTAAACAAGCGCTGCCAACCTATGAAGTGCTATCTATTTCAGGGAAAGACCATGCTCAGACTTTTGAAGTTAGCTGTCAGGTAGAAAGTCTACCAGAAGCGGTAGTGGCGTCTGGCAATAGCCGCCGAAAAGCAGAACAAGAAGCTGCTCGTTTAACATTGGAGAAGCTTGATGACAACGCATGATGAATCGAATTTGCCAGAAATGCCTGATATTCAAACTCGCTGTGGCCTAGTTGCCATAGTAGGTCGCCCTAATGTGGGTAAATCGACCTTGCTCAATCGCTTGCTAGGTCAAAAAGTAAGCATTACGTCGCGTAAGCCGCAAACCACGCGCCACCGCATTCTCGGTATAGACACCGATGGTGACTATCAAGCGATTTACGTTGATACCCCTGGGCTTCACCAAGACGAAAAGCGCGCGATTAATCGCTACATGAACCGCGCGGCATCAAGCTCTTTGGCTGAGGTTGGTCTTGTGCTTTTCGTTGTTGAAGGCGATCGATTCAACGCCGAAGATGAAATGGTATTAAGTAAGGTTAAACAAGCAAACCTTCCTTGCTATCTCATCGTAAACAAGATGGATAAGGTTGAAGATAAAGAAAACTTTATGGTTCACCTTAAAAAGCTTGGCGAAAAGCACCCGTTTGAGCACATGATCCCTATCAGTGCTAAACAGGGCCGAATGGTTGACGAAATTAGAGAGTTAGTGGCCAAGTCGCTACCTAAAAGTGAGTTTTTCTTCCCGGAAGATTACATTACTGACCGCTCAAGCCGCTTTATGGCTGCTGAAATCATTCGCGAAAAGCTTATGCGCTTTACCGGCGATGAACTGCCTTACTCTACTACTGTGGAAATTGAGCAATTCAAAATGGCAGACAATGGTGTTTATCGTATCAGCGGTCTGATTTTGGTAGAGCGTGAAACCCAAAAACGCATGATCATCGGCAAAGGCGGAAAGCATTTGAAAACCATTGGTGAGCAAGCGCGTAAAGATATGGAAAACTTGTTCGACAACAAAGTATTTCTAGAACTTTGGGTGAAAGTGAAACAAGGCTGGGCAGACGATGAACGTGCTCTGCGCTCTCTAGGTTACGGTGACGACAGTAACTTCTAGTTCACGCTAATATTATCTTTATAACGCTAGTTAGCTGTAACTGGCGTTATATTAGCACGTTATATTAGCAAAGATAGTGAGTCAGCATCCTCGCCAAGTGGCGTAGCCGTATGGTTTGTGGGCAACTACCTCAGTTAGATGCGCTTATGTGAGCATTTACACGGTGGTTTACTCACTCGGTTTCAACATCACTAGCAGGCACAATAACTTCTTTTTAGGAGCGGTATATGGCAATTTCAGATATGCGCAGGCAGTACTCAAAGGGCAGTTTGAGTGAGTCAGATATTACTTCAAGTCCATTTATCATGTTCGATAAATGGTTAAAAGACGCCATAGACGCCAAAATTCCTGATCCTACTGCAATGACGGTTGCCACCGTCGATGCCAGCGGCCAACCCTCTCAGCGTATCGTTTTGTTAAAAGATGTCAGTGAAAAGGGCTTTGTGTTTTTCACTAACTTAGGCAGCCGTAAGGCACAAGAGTTAGCGGTAAACCCTAAAGTGTCGTGCCACTTTCCCTGGTTTTTTATGGAGCGTCAGGTTCGCGTATGTGGCAGCGTTGAAAAGCTTTCTGTTTCTGAGAATGCTGCTTATTTCTTTTCGCGACCGAAAGACAGTCAGCTAGCAGCGTACGCGTCAAAACAAAGCAAACCTATTGGCAGCAGGGAGCTTCTACTGACCCAGTTTAAGCAGTTAAAAGATAAGTTTGCTAACAAAGAGCTTCCCGTGCCGGACTTTTGGGGCGGTTTCAGGATCGTGCCTCATCAAATTGAGTTTTGGCAAGGTGGAGAAGATAGGCTACATGACCGCTTTGAATACAACAAAACTGAAGATGGCGCGTGGGTAACACAGCGCCTTATGCCGTAGGGAATACGTTCACCTTTCGTTCCCGCTAAAGTACTTCACTAGAATGTGAGCCCGTTTAACTATTGAGCTTGTAGATAGCGTGCGGCGAGATAAGTAACAAGGAGGCATCTAAACCGTGATTGATAGTCATTGCCATCTCGACTTACTTGCACAAAAGAAAGATCTTAGAGTTGCATTAGAAAGCGCCAAAGCCGCAGGGCTTACCCGCATCATGGCGCCTAGCATTACCCCCGAATCTTGGCAGGCGTTACAAGCGCTCAATGAACGCTTTGAAAGCCTTTTATCTATTGATACTGCGCTTGGACTCCATCCTTATTTTTTAACTGGCAGAGAGCTTGAAAAGCCAGAGCAAACACTCAAGAAGAGTCTTCGTCAACTTGAGGACGCTACGGCTAACTTGCACCCTTCGGTAAAAGCCGTGGGGGAAACAGGTATCGATGGGCATATAAGCGTGCCATTAGCGCTTCAAAAGGAAGCGCTACATAACCATTTGAAACTTGCCGATAAAGTATCGTTACCCGTAATTTTACATCACAGAAAAAGTCATCATCTGCTAGTTGAAGCATTGAAGCAAACCAAATACCAGGGTATAGGCGTTGTACATGCTTTTTCAGGAAGTATTGAAGCGGCCAAAGGGTATATTGAAAGAGGGTTTTACCTAGGTATAGGCGGTACGATTACCTATGAGCGTGCTCAAAAAACACGAAACACCCTTGGGTTTTTGTTAGAACACCATTTTGATAAATTGCTTTTAGAAACGGATGCCCCTGATATGCCCATGTGCGGTAGACAAGGAGAAGCAAACGAACCTCGTTATTTATCAGATGTCGTTGATGTTATAAGCGACCGCTATGGCATGTCACATAAAGAAATAGTGTCCACCACCACAGCGAACTACACTCGACTATTTAATATTGATGCTGGAAGTGAAGCATAGACTTCCAAATTAGCTATCTAGCGCTTCTCTTTATTTCTTTTTGATTCGATTACCTGAATAAACCATGGGCGAGATTTATAAAAGGCCCGGGTTAGGTAAATACCTAGCATGAGCGCTAAAAAGACGAGAATGCACGCAATAAGAGCAAGCTGGTAACGCAATGTCAGTGGACTCTCGAGGACAGCCTGCGTGTTCATGTGAATATTCACATAACCTAGTAAATTTTCATTATCGTCAGTGATAACGCCAACATAGGTTAGCGGCGTTACACTTTGCGACTGACTCATCGACACCACACTGGCAATTTGAGGCAAAGGAGCAATATACCTCCCGTCCTTATCAAACACAGACAAGGCAAGAATGTGTGGCTCGTCGACCAAAATAGAGGCGACACTTTCAATATACTCCCGTTGAGTGAGAGTATCAGATAGCGCGGAATCTACATTGTTCTCAGTTTCCTGATTCGAAAGTGCGTCAGCGATAAAGGCAGGTTGTAGCAGTTTTGCATACTGCCTTGCTATGCTCTCACCAGAGAAGCGAGTTTGCACGGTAAGCCAGTCGTTTTGGTATTGTTGGAATAACAGAAGCAATACCACTATCAAAGCAAACACCGCACTCACTACTATTGTGTGGAACAATCGCTTTAGAACTGTGTACAACGAATGCGAGTCATTCTTTGTTTGTGAAGCTGCTTTGCTTAGCCCGTCTACCAATTCGCTTTTCCATAAAGTCACGAGGGTTGCCTAACAGTAGGATAATTCGAAATAATTTAAAAGGAGATATTTTATTAGTTAGCCTAATTGGTTAGCATTAGAGCACCATTTGCCAATCACCGCAGTTTCTGTGTGCGTTATGAAAGACACTCTTCTTAATAATATCGATAATGACGATATCCATTTAGCTTCTTTTTTGTCTCATGTAGTTAGCAATAGTCACAACGACAGTGCGTATTCACATACGTTAACCGTTATTGGTCAAGCTGTAACACCTTATCTACTGCACAGCGTTTTAATTAAACTCAACGATGTGTTTACTCCTTCTAGCGCTGCTTTCCATCATTTACACAAGCAAATGGGGGATGATGTAATAGAAATTAGAGGTGCTTTGCAAAACACTGAACTTGAGCAGATTAAGCCACTGCTGGGCGACGTATCCAAGGCATATAATGTTGATGTTGGTTTGCAGGGCTCTCGCCCCTCATTGTCTGAGCCAGGACTACTGGTCATGGACATGGATAGCACTGTCATCGCGATTGAATGTATCGATGAAATAGCTAAATTGGCGGGTGTTGGCGAGCAGGTGGCAGAAGTTACCGCTAAGGCAATGCGTGGAGAAATTGCGTTTAATGATAGCTTAACGCATAGAGTGGCCTGCTTGGAAGGCGTGCCAGTTAGTCACCTTAATCAAATTCGTGACAGCATACCTATCATGCCCGGCATTCAAGCCTTGCTTACTCACTTGAAACAGCATAATTGGAAATTAGCGATCGCCTCAGGTGGATTCACCTTTTTCGCTGACCACCTAAAAGCAAGGCTTGGACTCGATTTTGCCATTTCTAACACGCTTGCGGTGAAAAACGAGCAGCTGACTGGAAAAGTAGAGGGTGAAATTGTCAATGCAGACGTTAAGGCGCGAACCGTAAACGCCCTTGCCGAGAAGTGGCAAATTTCAGCCAAACAAACCGTTGCTATGGGTGATGGAGCTAACGATTTGGTCATGATGGCTGAATCAGCGCTAGGCGTGGCGTGTCACGGTAAGCCACTGGTTAATGAAAAGGCGGATGTGGCAATCCGCATTGGCAGTTTACATAGCCTTCTGTATTTTCTAGACAAGTAGTTAGCGAGAGTCTGTAATACAAGCGTTAGTTTTGGGGCAATAAAACTAGCGCTTCACACTTTATCGGTTACCTTTCACCAGCCACAAGTTTCCAAAATCTTGTGATTAAAATCCTCCCGTGATGGGTCTTAACCTACGGGCTCATTTAAATTGATAGGCTTTGCTATTTCACTACGCGTTGCGCGCAATAGCTTTAGGTTGAACCGCACTTTTTAACGTTTTATTTGCCGTGATGTCTTCCACTGTAAAGCCGTATCTTATAAGTACTTCATCTGTGACATCGACCAGGTGAGAGCACGCTGCAATACTCCACATTTTCTTCTCTAGCTCACGGGCCCGGTGCATGGCGTACATGGTGACGTAATTGATTTCCGTTTGCAGCATGGTCATGTCTGGCTTGCCAGTTGTGGTTAGCATGACATGAATAGCTACGAACTGGCCGCGAACCATAGCTTCTCTAATAAACGCTCGGCGCTGCTCGTTATTTTCGAATTTATCGGAATAGCGAGGAATGATCGCCATTCGCGGCTCTTTTTGTGATGCATCGAATGAGATAAATAATTCCTGTCGCAACGGCATATTTTCAAGCTTAACGGCCTTAATGCCACTTTGTACAAAAGGTATATCTTGTTTTCTGTCTCTAAAGAGAAACTCTAAATTCACTTGCCCACGTTCGGCGTATTGCGTGGTTAGGGTGGTTATGCGTTCGTCCTGCTTTCCGACAATACAAGCCTGTGGAGTGTAGCGAACACCTTCCTTACTCATTAAGAAGGATAGGGAAGTAGCGTTTCGCGCATTAATACAACGAAGCGCCTGTCCCATGCCTGGTACTTCTTCTTCGTCGTTCTCTACTTTAAGGCTGCCTTTGTTCTTTTTAATCAGTTCTTCAAAGAAGTTTCTAGCACTTTTGCCTTCGTCGCCCGGCATAGTTTTTAAATGAAGAATGTTCTTGTCGACGTTGTGATAAATGATTTCGTATTGCAAATGCATGACATCAAAGGAACTGGCAATTTCTTGCAGACGAGGGAAGGCGACTTCTACTTTGCCCTCTAAATTACCTTTATATTCTTTGCTCAACTCTATACGAAGTCCAAGTCCATGCACCGAAATATCTTCGCTGATCCCTTTGTGCACCAGTTCTTCATTATTGAAGCGAGCTTCAATTTGGGTTCTCAGCTGATAGCGACTTTCAATGCGTTGCTCTTCATATTTAAACCTGACAACCTGAACATTCGAAGGAGCGCGATTGCGCGGATGCCCAAAATTTCGCAGATGAGAGAGGTTTTCTCGATTAAACTTAAACTCGTTGTAAGTCTCTTGCCCTGTTACTGAGGTTACATCGGTTACGTGTGCCAAGAATCGCAGGTTTTTCAGCTTTGACATTAGTCGAGCCGATGGCGGAGTGTTCAGTTTTTTAACTTTATTACCTACAGAATCCGGAATGGAAAGCGGAATATGGGCCTGCTCAGGGTCAACCTCTGTTAAGGTTATTTTAAATACACGCCAACTCGCTTTTTTAGAGCCAAACCCTAAAAATACTCGGGTTAGTACGTCTTTTTGCAAGAGTTCCTCGTAAGACGCTGAGTAAAAGTAGACCTTGTCGTTCTGCAAATGAGTAAAACTAAATACGAAAATCTCTCTTACTTCTTCTGACTTCTGCAATAAGCGCATAAGCCTTTCCTGGGTGAGTAAGAAGTTCAATCGACAGTTATCGTCTTCGTCTTGCCAATACTGTACGGTTTCGCGGTTCACTTCGTTAACCATAGCAAACCGAGGAACCAGCGTTTTATTAATGACGTCTATATACACAGGCAGCGTGGGGCTACGCGGCGAAAAGTACTGCTCACAAATTTTACTGGTAATCGCCTCAATCGTATTGCTCATATTAACTTTATATCGGCGTTTATTGCCGTGTATAAAGCTTTCTAAGAATTTGTCGAATGCGGGGCTTGGCTTCTCTTTATCTCGTTGCAAGGCAAGATAGTTAACATCGTTTTTAGTTATTATATTTACGAGCTTATATGCAATGCCATTCTTTTTGTCCATGGCAAATTCATTCTCTAAGCCCCTAAAGAATATAAACAGCGTTTCTCCTTTTTTGAAAAACGCGTCTTTAGAGAGTTTTACCTGTAAGCCTTCAAGAGATATATCAACACTCAAACCGCGCATTGATTGATTGGCGCTATTGAATAATTCTACCGCCACAGCGAAGTTCATGCGTTCAGCGTTGCGCTGTCTGTAATCAAGCAAGTTTACGGTAGGAACTTTAAACTGCTCCAATACTGCTGAGCGCTTTTTGAGTTCAGGATTTTCTTTATCAGCGCGTTCTTGTGCGAGTTCTTTTTCGCGCATTAAGCGAAAGTTGTTTTCGGTGTTTTGTACCGCTTCGTAAACACCGTAAGTATATCGGCCAAATACCCTCAACTGCTCTTCAAACTTGTCAACAGCGACGTCATCCATGTAATGGCTACGTCCTTCGTGTACATATTTATTGCACTTTCCGTCAACATGACCACGCAAGTCTATGGTGCGCATACAGGGTTTGGCTAGGCGTTTCACTTCCATTTTGATGAGGAAGCGCTTTTCTTTCGGCACATCAGATGCAGTTTGAAGCAATACCTGGTTAAACTCAGGCTCATTAACCATGGGCTTTAGCTGTTCAATAATATCAGCATATTGCTTTAAATCTTGACTCATGAATGCGCAACTTTGTTGTTTAGTATCATTATTTTAGTTGTTATCGGCAAATCAGCAAAACTCATTAACCCCTAAAGTCGTTATACTTTTGTACCGTTTTACCGGAGGAGAACTGACCTTAGGTTTGTGCTTAATTCACCGTTGTTAAGTGTTAGAATACTCTTTTTAAGCAATGGATAAAACTGGAATATGGCAAAACGTAAAACTGCTTATGTGTGTTCTGACTGCGGTGCAGAGTTCCCTCGCTGGCAAGGTCAATGTTCGGAGTGTAAAGCGTGGAATACGATAAGTGAGTTTGTGGTTGCAAGTGCCAAAAGTGTCGCACGCCAAACCACGTCAGGCTATGCAGGGCAAACCGCTGCCAAAATTGAGACATTAAATGCAATAGATCTCGAATCACTACCGCGATTCTCGTCAACATTTAAAGAGTTAGATAGAGTGTTAGGGGGCGGAATAGTCCCTGGGGCAGCTATGTTAATTGGTGGCTCGCCAGGAGCGGGTAAGAGTACGCTTCTGCTTCAAGTAATGTGTCAGATGGCAAAAAGTGAAACCGCGCTTTATGTCACAGGGGAAGAGTCGCTTCAGCAAGTCGCTATGCGAGCAAAGCGCTTAAATCTACCTGACGACAAGCTTATGATGTTAGCCGAAACAAACGTGGAAACTATCTGCGATTTAGCGCTTACGAAAAAGCCTAAAATTATGGTTATCGACTCTATTCAGGTGATGCACGTGTCAGACGTTCAGTCTGCGCCAGGCAGTGTGTCGCAAGTACGAGAAAGCGCGGCGTATTTAACGCGCTTTGCCAAGCAAAATCATATTGCTATGTTCATTGTTGGCCATGTAACAAAAGACGGTAACTTGGCGGGTCCGAAAGTTCTTGAGCACTGTATCGACAGCTCTATGATGCTAGAAGGAGAAAGTGATGGTCGCTACCGTACGCTTCGAAGTCATAAAAACCGCTTTGGTGCGGTAAATGAGCTCGGCGTGTTTGCCATGACAGAAAAAGGCCTTAAAGAAGTAAGCAACCCATCGGCCATATTCTTAAGTCGAGGTGACAATGAAACGCCAGGGTCTAGCGTTATGGTTATTTGGGAGGGCACCCGCCCGTTACTTGTAGAAATACAGGCGTTGGTAGACTATTCGCAGATGTCGAACCCAAGGCGAATTGCTGTAGGGTTGGATCAGAACCGTTTGTCTATGCTGCTCGCGGTTTTGCATCGCCATGGCAATGTGCAAATGAACGATCAGGACGTTTTTGTCAACGTGGTAGGCGGTGTAAGAGTATCAGAGACCAGTGCAGACTTAGCCTTATTATTGGCCATGATTTCAAGCTTTAGAAATCGCTCGCTGCCCAGAGATTTAATTGTATTCGGCGAAGTCGGGCTAGCCGGCGAGATTCGCCCGGTTCCTAACGGAACGGAACGCATTATCGAAGCAGCGAAACATGGTTTTAAGCGGGCGATCGTGCCAAAAGCCAATGCGCCTAAGCAAGCCATTAATGGTATGAAAGTGGTACCGGTAGCGCGCTTATCTGAGGCGTTAGACGCGCTTGAGTAATGCAAAAGGCTGAACATTTAAGTAAAGTGTTGACGGTGCTTGTTAAATTGAAAGGCCTATTAAATGGGCCTTTCCTGCATTAAACGAGTGAAATGCGTTTTTTAGAGGTTAATGTGGCGCCTGATAAACCGCATTAACTAATGCATTCAGGTCTTTCTCTTCAATACTGGCGTCGTCGCTGTTTAAGGTAATTAAACGGCGAAGGGCGCTAATGCTGTCTACATCCATTCGCTCAACTTTACAGCCTAATGAAACCCATTCTTTCCTACTGTCGGCATGACGATACAACTGCGAAATAGAAAGGGTTATTACAGGACTGTCTTCATTTGCTTGGAAGGTAGCAGTGTAAGGGTCGTGACTGTCAAAAGGTAAGTGTGACAACGCCGTTTCGGTAGCTTGAAGTTTAATGCCTTGAAGCGATACGTCGCTGACTACCACATCAATACTAACGTCATTGTGTGCCAGTGTGCCATTTACATTCAGTGACACCCGTTGAAATTGGCGCTTATCCGTCATTTTTCAAATACCCAGTTATCATTAACGCTGTTATATCAGTCCGCGTAGATAATTGCCCACTGAGTGGGTAATGACCTATGCGGACTGGTATTAGTATTGGCTAATTTGCGTGGGTTCGCAATGAAAAGCGAACAAATAAAAAAGCCGCTATCAGCGATAGCGGCTTTAAGGCGTAAAGCAGAGATACAGATCTTACATCTCTGAATTTGTGTTATTTAGACATACGCTTATATTTAAGGCGGTGCGGTTCAACCACATCTTGTCCAAATTCTTGCTTCAACCAGCTTTCGTAGTCTGAGTAGTTACCTTCGAAGAAGTTGATGTTACCTTCATCGCGGTAATCCATAATGTGTGTTGCTACACGGTCTAGGAACCAACGGTCGTGCGAGATAACCATGGCACAGCCTGGGAACTCCAACAACGCGTTTTCCAAGGCGCGAAGTGTTTCTACGTCTAGGTCGTTGGTTGGCTCATCCAGTAGCAATACGTTACCGCCCGCTTTAAGCAGTTTCGCAAGGTGAACACGGTTACGCTCACCACCTGACAAGTCCTTAATAAACTTTTGCTGATCGGTGCCTTTGAAGTTGAATCGGCTGCAGTAGGCGCGGCTGTTAATTTCAAAGTTACCAATGCGGATAATGTCTTGCTCGTCAGAAATTTCTTTCCATACGGTGTTGTTTTCGTTCATGTGGTCACGGAACTGTTCTACCGCAGCAATCTGAACGGTTTCACCTAAGTCGATGGTACCTGAATCAGGTTGTTCAGCACCAGTGAGCATTCTGAACAAGGTTGATTTACCCGCGCCGTTTGGACCAACGATACCTACAATGGCACCCTTTGGTACTTTAAACGTTAAGTCATCGATAAGTACGCGATCGCCATAAGACTTTTTAAGGTTGCTTACTTCAATAACCTTGTCACCTAAGCGCTCACCTGGCGGGATGAAAAGTTCGTTGGTTTCGTTACGTTTTTGGTAGTCGCTGGTAGATAGTTCTTCAAAGCGAGCCATACGAGCTTTACTTTTAGCATGACGACCTTTTGGATTAGAGCGAACCCACTCAAGTTCCTGTTTCATGCTCTTCATACGCGCCGTTTCGGTGCGCTCTTCCTGTTCAAGTCGGTTTTCTTTCTGTTCCAACCATGAAGAGTAGTTACCTTCCCATGGAATACCTTCACCACGGTCTAGTTCTAAAATCCAACCCGCTACGTTATCAAGGAAGTATCTATCGTGGGTAATAGCGACCACGGTGCCTTCATAATCGTGAAGGAAGCGCTCTAGCCATGCGACTGATTCTGCGTCCAAGTGGTTAGTGGGTTCGTCTAGAAGCAACATTTCAGGCTTCTCTAGAAGCAGGCGACACAGCGCCACGCGGCGGCGTTCACCACCTGATAGTTTGCTTACATCCGCATCCCACGCTGGAAGGCGAAGTGCATCAGCGGCACGCTCTAAGGCATTTTCTAGGTTGTGACCGTCTTTGGCTTGAATAATGGCTTCAAGCTCACCTTGCTCTTTTGCAAGGGCGTCAAAATCAGCATCCGCTTCTGCATAGGCTGCGTACACTTCATCAAGGCGAGTCAATGCGTGTTTAACGTCAGCTACGGCTTCTTCAATATTGCCGCGAACGTCTTTTGTTTCATCAAGCTGAGGTTCCTGCGGAAGGTAGCCCACTTTTAATCCCGGCTGAGGGCGCGCTTCACCCTCAATATCGGTATCTACGCCAGCCATAATGCGAAGTAGGGTTGATTTACCCGCACCGTTTAGACCTAGCACACCAATTTTGGCACCAGGGAAAAAGCTAAGAGAGATATTTTTTAAAATGTGTCTGTTTGGTGGGACGATTTTGCCCACGCGATGCATACTGTAAACGTATTGCGCCATGCTCTATCCTCGCTGAATAAGCGGTGAAAAATAAAAAAGTGATTGTGGTCTATTCTACTCGTAACAGGGTAGTTTGTGCCAGTTACTTACGCTTAGTGTATTTGTGCTTGGCGATATTTTAATCACTCATGCCAAAAAGATCGATTTATGCATCGGTTGGCGAGTTGATTTAAGGTAAACTTGTTTTTATAAGCATGAGTAAACATGGGCTTTAGGGTGAGCTAGCAAACAGCAATAAAGAACCCAAAGCGATAGACTCAACACTATTCATATCTCTGAACAGGTAATTATGATGACCGCTATGAGTAAACGCACATACAGTCTGGAAGAGCTTGCCAAACATGTAAGTGGGCAAGTGCAGGGCGATGGAAACATTACTATCTCTGCAGTAGGTACGTTATCCGGTGCAGCATCGCACCAAATTTCGTTTCTAACAAATCCTAAATACAAGCCGCAGTTAAAAGATACTCAGGCTGGTGCGGTAATTCTGCACAAAAACTTAAAAGATGATAGCCCAGTTCCAGCGTTGGTTGTGGCAAACCCTCATGCAGCGTTCGCCCTCATCGCTCAGTTGTTTGATACTACCCCAGCGGTAGCGACAGGTATTGCTGATACAGCGGTTATTGCGCCATCTGCCCGCATCGGCAGTGATGTATCGCTAGGCCACAATGTAATCATTGAAGAGAACGTGGTTTTAGGCGATAGAGTTACTGTAGGCGCGAATACGGTTATTCGTAGAGGTACCCATATTGGTGAAGGCTGTACCATTCACCCGAACGTAACTATCTATCATGACGTTGTGATTGGTAAGCGCGTGACAATTCATAGCCAAACAGTTATTGGTGCGGCAGGCTTTGGTTACGCAAACGATAAAGGCGTTTGGATCCCTATTCCACAAACAGGGTCGGTTCGCATTGGTGACGACAGTCAGATTGGCGCAAGCAGCAGCATTGACCGCGGCGCCATGGAAGATACGATCTTAGGCACTAACGTTATTATCGATAACCAAGTACAAATTGGCCACAACTGTATTATTGGTGATCACTCTTGTATTTGCGGCGCTACAGGTATTGCTGGTAGCTGTCATATCGGCAAGCACGTTATTATCGGTGGTGGAGTGGGCATTAATGGCCACATTAGCATTTGCGATAATGTTCAGGTGACTGGCTATACCATGATTGTACAAGATATCACTGAACCGGGTGTTTATTCTTCTGGCCAGCCAGCACAAACCAACCGTGACTGGCGCAAAAATACGGTTCGCCTTGCCAAAATTGGTAGTTTATTTGACCGTGTTAAAGCCCTGGAAAAACAGGTCTGATCTCGCGCTGGCGCAGGTATTTCGTTAAACCTGCGCCATTTATATTAATTTGGTCACAAAGCGGTATACAAGCCCCCGAAAATGACTAGAATATGGCTCGAATTTGAGCAATCAGTGCGTAACGCCATATAAAAACCGCAGTTAAGGAGCCCCCATGTTTTCTCGCGAAATGAATATAGCTGACTTCGATCCTGAATTAGCCGATGCAATGTCTAAAGAGGTTGAGCGTCAAGAACATCACATAGAGCTAATTGCCTCTGAGAACTACTGTAGCCCACGTGTAATGGAAGCACAGGGTTCGCAGCTTACTAACAAGTACGCGGAAGGCTACCCAGGCAAGCGTTACTACGGTGGTTGTGAGCACGTAGACGTTGTTGAACAACTTGCTATCGATCGTGCAAAAGCACTATTCGGTGCAGACTACGCGAACGTTCAACCGCACGCTGGCTCACAAGCTAACTCTGCCGTATTCATGGCACTACTTGACGCAGGCGATACGGTATTGGGAATGAGCCTTTCTGAAGGTGGTCACCTTACTCACGGTTCACACGTAAACTTCTCTGGTAAAACCTACAATGCTGTACAGTATGGTCTGAACAAAGAAACCGGTGAAATCGATTACGCTCAGGTTGAGGCACTTGCTAAAGAGCACAAGCCGAAAATGATTATCGGTGGTTTCTCTGCGTATTCTGGCATTGTTGATTGGGCAAAATTCCGTGAAATCGCTGATAGCGTTGGCGCTTACTTGCTCGTAGATATGGCGCACGTAGCAGGTCTTGTAGCAGCGGGCGTTTATCCAAACCCGCTTCCTCACGCTCACGTGGTAACAACGACTACTCATAAAACCCTTGCTGGCCCACGTAGTGGTTTAATCCTTTCTTCATGCGGCGATGAAGCGATTTACAAAAAGCTAAACAGCTCTGTATTCCCAGGCAACCAAGGTGGCCCTCTTTGCCACGTGATCGCAGCTAAAGCGGTTGCATTCAAAGAAGCCCTACAGCCAGAATTTAAAGTGTATCAGCAGCAGGTTGTTGCAAATGCGAAAGCTATGGTTTCTGTAATGCAAGAGCGCGGTTATAACATCGTTTCTGGCGGTACTGACAACCACTTGTTCCTTCTTGACCTTATCGACAAGGACATTACCGGTAAAGATGCTGACGCAGCACTTGGTGCCGCAAATATTACGGTAAACAAAAACTCAGTGCCAAATGACCCGCGTTCACCGTTTGTAACCAGCGGTCTTCGTATTGGTAGCCCAGCGATTACTCGCCGTGGTTTCAAAGAAGAACAAGCTAAGCAAGTTGCAACATGGATTTGCGACATTCTAGATAACATGGGCGATGAGTCTGTTATCAAACGTGTTCAAGACGAAGTGGTTGCACTTTGCGCACAATTCCCTGTTTATAAATAAATAGGTTTGTGTTTTGTTGCGTACTTTGGTACTAATGCTGGACTAACTAGTCTAGGTTTAATTTAGATACCTAAGTACGCAATATTTAAGGATTATTCATGTTTTGCCCGTTTTGTTCAGAACAAGAAACAAAAGTCATTGATTCTCGTTTGGTTGCAGAAGGGCAACAGGTGCGTAGACGCCGTGAATGTATGGTGTGTCACGAGCGCTTCACGACCTTTGAAAGTGCCGAGCTCGTGATGCCTCGCGTTATTAAACGCGATGGTTCTCGTGAACCGTTTAACGAAGATAAACTTCGTGCAGGCTTGCAACGCGCACTCGAAAAGCGCCCTGTGAGCACAGAAAAAGTTGAACAATGTATCCTCTCACTTAAGTCACAGTTGCGCGCAACCGGTGAACGCGAAGTGAGCAGTGAATTGCTCGGCAACCTAATTATGAAAGCCCTCAAAGAACTCGATAAAGTTGCTTATGTCCGGTTCGCCTCCGTTTATCGCTCTTTCGAAGATATTCGTGAATTCGGAGAAGAGATTGCACGATTAGGAGATTAAGTCGGCGACCTCTCAAACATCAGACACTTAGGGCTACAACAGGAATCCAAGTGAACCACGATACGGTTAAAAACGATTATTTTTGGATGGCAAAAGCCATTCAGCTTGCCCAACAAGGGCGTTTTACCACTTCTCCTAACCCTCGCGTAGGCTGTGTAATTGTTGACGAAAACAATCAATTGCTCGGTCAGGGATATCACATTCAAGCTGGTACACCCCATGCCGAAGTGCATGCATTAAGACAAGCATCTAACGCACGTCCGCAGGGCGCAAAGGGCGCGACGGCATACGTTACACTTGAACCTTGTAGTCATTTTGGTCGCACACCGCCTTGCGCTATTGCCTTGGTAGAAGCAAAGGTAGAGCGTGTTGTTATTGCTATGACCGACCCGAATCCAAACGTATGCGGTAACGGTATTAGCATTCTGCAGGAAGCAGGCATCGAAGTGGTAAGCGAAGTGATGGCTGCTGAGGCCGCAGCGCTAAACCCTGGGTTTATTAAACGCATGCTTACCGGTAGGCCCTTTGTTCGCGTGAAATTAGGCATTAGCCTAGATGGAAAAATAGCCCTTCAAAATGGGGTAAGTCAGTGGATTACTGGTGCAGAAGCAAGGCGGGATGTGCAACAGTATCGTGCACAAAGTTGCGTAGTATTGACGGGTTCGGGTACGGTACAAGCTGATAATCCTAGCCTCTTAGTTCGTGAAAAAGAGGCTCAGTTTGAAAAGTATCCACTAGATCATATCCGCCAGCCAGCACGTGTGGTTGTCGATAGCAAAAGTAAGCTTAGTAGAGACTACACACTTTTTAACGACGGCAATATTACGTTCACGGCGACGTCACAGGCTCACCCAGACACCGCTACTCAGCACTATCTCCAACTGGACGAAAAAGACGGTAAACTCAATTTACATTCACTTATGTCAGCACTAGGCGATAAGCAATATAATGAAGTGTGGGTGGAAGCAGGCCCAGGCCTTGCCGGTGCATTATTGCAAGAAGGGCTGGTGGATGAACTTATTTGCTACCAAGCGCCTAAGCTTTTAGGTGATAAGGGAGTCAGTATGGTTAATTTACCCGCGTTCACGTCGCTAAATGAATGTATTTCGCTTTCGCTTATTGAAAATCGTCAAGTGGGTAACGATATTAAGCTTATCTTCCGTCCTGATGTTAGCAACACCCGTGGTTAACGCGATTAAAGAGGAACTTTATGTTTACTGGAATTATTCAAGCGCTAGGTACAATTAAGAAGCTTGATAACCGTGGCAACGATATTCGACTTACCGTTTCATCGCCTACGCTTGATATGTCTGATGTCGCACTCGGCGACAGTATTGCGACCAATGGTGTTTGCTTAACAGTGACTGATATGGGCCCCGATTATTATTGTGCAGATGTGTCGGCAGAGACCATCAAATTAACGGGCTTTGCACATTACAGCGCAGGCTCTACGGTGAATCTTGAGAAAGCGATGCGTCCAAGCGATCGTTTAGGCGGACATATCGTTTCCGGTCACGTTGATGGTGTAGGCGAGGTTACACAAATCATTAAGCACTCAGACTACGTAGAGTTCTGGGTAAAAGCGCCAGAAGCCTTGGCTAAATATATTGCGCATAAAGGTAGTATCACCGTTGATGGTATCAGCTTAACTGTTAACGAAGTTAATGGCGCAGAATTTATGCTTTGGATCATTCCTCATACATTGCAAGAAACCATTATGGGGAGCTATAAGGTGGGCACAGCGGTGAACTTAGAGGTTGATGTTATTGCGCGCTATTTAGAGCGACTGATGTTGGGCGACAAAGCCGCCGAACCAAAAAGCAAAGGCATTGACATGGCATTTCTTGCCGAGAACGGATTTTTAAGAAAATAACCCTACAAGAAGCACACAACATGGCATTTAACACTACACAAGAAATAATTGAAGACATTCGCCAAGGTAAAATGGTTATCTTGATGGATGACGAAGACAGGGAAAATGAAGGCGATTTGATAATGGCGGCAGAGCATGTGACGCCTGAAGCCATTAACTTTATGGTGACCCACGCTCGCGGCTTGGTGTGTTTACCAATGACGCAAGAGCGCTGTCGCACCCTGAATCTTCCGCTTATGGTGGATAAAAACGAGGCACAGTTTTCTACCAACTTCACTGTGTCTATTGAAGCGGCAACCGGCGTGACCACAGGCATTTCGGCGGCAGATCGCGCAACGACCATTAAAGCTGCTGTAGCGAAAGACGCGAAAGCGACAGACATTGTACAGCCGGGTCATATTTTTCCGCTAATTGCTAAAGACGGTGGCGTGTTAAACCGCGCAGGTCACACTGAAGCCGGTGTAGATTTACCGCGTTTGGCAGGGTTAGAGCCTGCTGGGGTTATTGTAGAAATCCTCAATGAAGACGGCACGATGGCCCGTCGTCCAGAACTAGAAAAGTTTGCTGAAAAACATAATCTTAAAATCGGCACCATTGCTGATTTAATTGAATATCGCAATCTCAACGAAACCACCATTCAAAAGGTCGCTCAATGCAATATGCCAACCGAGTATGGTGACTTCGAGCTTCACACGTTTAAAGACAGCATCGACAACCAACTTCATTTCGCACTTAAAAAAGGCGAAATTAAAGAAGATGAGCCGACACTTGTACGTGTACACCTTCACAATACGTTTAGTGATCTTCTTGGGTCTACCCGCGGTATTCATCGCTCGATGACGCTTGCCGATGGCATGCGCAAAATTTCAGAAGACGGTGGCGTATTGGTGCTATTAGGTAAAGAAGAGCATATTGAAAGTCAGGTACGCCGCTTTGCCGCAGAAGACCGAGGCGAGCGCCCGACTGGCGCTGACTGGCAGGGATCGTCACGCACTATTGGTGTAGGCAGTCAAATTCTAGCATCAATGGGCGTACACAAAATGCGTCTTCTTAGTAAGCCAATTAAATATCACGCACTTTCAGGTTACGGCCTTGAAGTAGTGGAGTACGTGCACGACTAGTACTTAGCTGTAGGGCGGAGCTCAAGTGGAGAGGGTTTGCGACAAGCACTCCGTTTCCACATTGGGTCAAGCTAACGTACCCGTTTACGAATAGTTGAAGTTAAAGAAACAATCGATTTAGTTTGGGCGCAGTTGTGGTATACTTCGCGCCGTTTTTTCTCGAGGAATGAATCCATGCAGGTAATTGAAGGTAATATCAGAGCAACCGGTAAGAAATTTGCTATCGTTGTATCACGCTTTAATAGCTTTGTAGTTGAAAGCTTACTTGAAGGTGCACTAGACACACTAGAGCGTCACGGTGAAGTGAGTGATGACGATATCACGTTAGTACGTGTACCTGGTGCTTACGAGTTACCTGTAGTAGCTAAGAAATTAGCTGAGAAAAAGTCATTTGACGCCATCATCGCACTAGGTGCGGTTATTCGTGGTGGTACGCCACACTTTGATTTTGTAGCAGGCGAGTGTAACAAAGGTCTTGCGCAAGTTTCTCTTGAATACGGTGTACCCGTATCATTTGGCGTAATTACAACAGATTCAATTGAACAGGCTATCGAGCGTTCAGGAACCAAAGCGGGCAACAAAGGTGCAGAAGCTGCACTTGGTGCGCTGGAAATGGTTAACGTTATCGATGCTGTTGAAAAGCTTTAAGGTAAACATTAAGTGAAAGTTTCAGCTCGTCGTAAAGCCCGTGAACTCGCTCTGCAAGGCGTGTATTCATGGCAAATGAGTCACAACGATATTCAGCAGGTTGAACTGGCGCTAGCCACCAGTAACGACATGCAAAAGGTAGATATGGCGTATTTCCAAGCTCTGCTTCGCGGTGTTGCACACAGCGCAAGCAAACTTGATGCGACCATCAAGCCTTACCTTGGCCGTTTGCCTGAAGAGTTAGACGCTATTGAAAAAGCAATCTTGCGCATTGCGACGCTGGAACTGACCGAGCGCATTGACGTCCCTTACCGCGTAATTATTAATGAGGCGATTGAGCTTGCTAAAGCATTTGGTGCTGAAGAAAGTCACAAGTTCATTAATGGTGCACTGGACAAAGCAGTGCGCACATTGCGCAAAGACGAGCGCGACTAACCTTACCGTGGCGGCATGGACTGCCGCTAAAAGGGTTTAAAAATTACCGTGAAAGAATTTGATCTTATCGGCCGCTACTTTTCAAACAGCGGCCACAAACGCAAAGACGTTGTTATTGGTATTGGTGATGACTGTGCTGTAACAACGGTTCCTGAAAACCAACAGCTTGCCGTTACCACAGATACCCTGGTTGCAGGTGTGCACTTTTTGAAAGACGCACCGGCGAAGTCTGTTGCGTATAAAACAGTGGCGGTAAACTTAAGCGACCTTGCCGCAATGGGCGCAGAGCCAGCGTGGATTAGCTTATCTCTGTCATTACCGGAAGTGGACGAAGCTTGGCTAGATGACTTTGTTTCGGGCCTTTATGAGCTAACTCAGTACTATTCTGTACAGCTTATCGGTGGCGATACGGTTAAAGGCCCAATGGCGTTCACGATTACAGCTCAAGGCTTCATACCGCCAGGTTCTGAGCTAACGCGTAGCGGCGCTAAGCCAGGTGATTGGCTTTATGTCACGGGAACGCTTGGTGACGCAGGTGCAGGTTTAGACATCCTGCAAAATAAGCTGAGTGTAAGCGGTGAAGCGAAAGATGTCTTGGTAAATCGTCATTACTTCCCAACTCCTCGCGTAGCGGTGGGCACAGCTATCCGACGTATTGCAACGTCGTGCATTGATATCTCTGATGGTTTAATTTCAGATTTAGGTCATATACTAAAAGCGTCTAATTGCGGTGCAAATGTTCATGTAGAGCGTTTACCGTTGTCACGAGCACTAACAAGCGCGGTTACACCAGAGCAAGCTATCGAATACGCGCTGTCTGCAGGCGATGACTATGAGCTTATTTTCACTGTAAGTGAAGAGCAGCGCGGAAGTCTTGAAACCTCGTTGGCAAGCACAAACGTGAAAGCCACATGTATTGGCCAATTAACCGGTCATAACGGCACACTTTCATTACTCAAAGACAACGAAAAGTACACACCTGTTAACGTGTCAGGTTACGAGCACGCCTTTTAGGCGGCCTATTTGTCCGACAAAAGCAATAAAAAGGAAAAAGCATGCAGGCTGAGTTTCGCGCTAGAGTGAGTATGAAAAATCCCGTGCATTTTCTCGCACTAGGCTTTGGCAGTGGACTTATTCCTTTCATGCCGGGAACCTTTGGCTCACTTGCTGCGTTGCCCCTACTTATTGCCTGTAGCCAGATTTCCCTAATTTCCTTTATCGCGCTTACGCTGATATTCTCAGTTGTAGGCATTTACCTGTGTGGCAAGACTGCTGACGATATGCAGGTTCACGATCATGGCTCTATAGTGTGGGATGAAATAGCGGGCATGTTTGTGACCTTTCTGTTTGTACCTATTTCAGCGTCTTCTTTACTTGTAGGCTTTGTTCTATTCAGGCTTTTCGATATCTTGAAGCCTTGGCCAATAGGTATCATAGATAAGCGCTTACACGGCGGTACAGGCATTATGCTTGACGATCTTATCGCTGGCGCCATGGCATGCGGTTGTCTACATTTACTAATGGCGTTTTGGCCTGCCGCATTGGCTTTGTTTTAATTCATTACGAACATTCGCCGCCATTTTGTTAGACTTACCTTAAAGGAAAGCCAGTTGACGGTGAGCAAACTATTTACGAAAAAGCCCGCAAAATAGCGGGCTTTTTAATGTCTTAGTAATGATTTTAAAGCTTAATTAGTTAGCACTTAAACTGCTAGCCGCCGCAATAATACCTTCAGCATCTAAGCCGTGCTCTTTGTACATTTCTTGCTGTGTGCCTTGCAGTATGAAACTATCAGGCAGCCCTAACATCTTCACCGCTTTTAATACGCCATTTTGCTGCAAGTGTTCTAGTACGGCACTACCAGCTCCACCCATAATACAGCCGTCTTCCAACGTAATAAGTGCACTGTGCTCACTGGCAGCTTTTAATACTGCGTCGCCGTCTAACGGCTTAATGAAACGCATGTCGATAACGGTAGCGTCAATCGCCTCTGCAGCTTCAAGCGCGTAGGGCAGTAGGCAGCCAAAGTTTAAAATGGCGATACTTTCAGACTTGCCTTTTGATGATTCTCGACACGTACGAGATTTACCAATCTCAAGCTCTGTCATAGCTTCGTCAGGCGTGACACCCATGCCAGCACCGCGAGGGTAACGAACAGCAGCTGGTTTTTGTAGCTTGTGACCCGTGTAGAGCATTTGACGACATTCATTTTCATCTGAAGGCGCCATAACCACCATATTCGGAATACAGCGCAGGAAAGCGATATCAAACGCCCCCTGGTGAGTAGGGCCATCTGCGCCAACAATACCGGCTCTATCAATGGCAAACAATACGGGTAAGTCTTGAATCGCCACATCGTGAATGAGCTGGTCGTAGGCGCGCTGCAGGAACGACGAATAAATAGCAACAACCGCATTCATACCGTCTTTGGCAAGGCCTGCGCCAAAGGTCACCGCGTGCTGTTCAGCAATCGCAACATCGAAATACTGCTCTGGAAAACGCTGAGAAAACTCAACCATGCCTGAACCTTCGCGCATGGCTGGCGTTACCGCCATTAGCTTAGGGTCTTGTGCCGCCATATCACACAGCCATTTCCCAAAGATTGCAGAGTAGGTAGGGGCTGAAGGCTTAGATTTTGGCAAAGCATTGTCAGCCGGATTGAATTTTGGTACCGCGTGGAACTTGATAGGGTCTTCTTCAGCAACCGCGTAACCTTTACCTTTCTTGGTGACTACGTGAAGTAGCTGCGGGCCGTCAAACTTGCGCATATTGCGTAGCGTATCGACAACACCATTTACGTCGTGGCCATCGATAGGGCCAATGTAGTTAAAGCCAAGCTCTTCAAATATCGTGCCCGGGACAACCATGCCTTTAATGTGTTCTTCTGCACGGCTGGCAAACTCCTTAATAGGAGGTACATTGCTTAGCAGCTTTTTGCCGCCATCGCGTATAGAGTTGAAAAAGTTGCCTGTAAGCAAGCGAGCTAAGTGACTGTTCAACGCACCTACGTTTTCAGAAATAGACATTTCGTTGTCGTTAAGTACAACTACCATGTCTTTCTTGATATCACCAGCGTGATTAAGGGCTTCAAACGCCATACCAGCGGTCATAGCACCGTCGCCAATTACCGCTACAACCTTTCTGTTTTTGCCTTCTTTTTCGGCAGCCACAGCCATGCCCAGCCCTGCACTAATCGATGTAGACGAATGACCAACTGCAAAGGTGTCGTAGTCGCTCTCAGGCGGCCATGGGAAAGGGTGCAGACCATTCTTTTGGCGAATGGTGCTCATGCGCTCTGCACGGCCTGTAAGGATTTTGTGCGGATAAGCTTGGTGACCTACATCCCACAGCAATCGATCGAAGGGGGTGTCGTACACATAGTGCAAAGCGACGGTCAGTTCCACTGTGCCTAAACCAGATGCAAAGTGCCCACTAGTTTGGCTTACGCTGTTAAGTAAGTACTCACGTAACTCATCGGCGAGCTCGCCTAATTTGTCTTGGGGCAACTGCCTCAATTTATCGGGTGTTTGCGCAAGCGCAAGCGTTGGGTAATGTTGGAGATCTAAACTCATGTACTTATTATCTTTTTCAACATGGCGTGTGGCTAATGGTCGCGTTTTACCAAAAGCTCGCTAAACGCGATTAAACTGTCAGTATTGTAGGGTAAACGCGCCAATGCTTGAAGTGCATTATCGTGAAGCATTTCTAATTCTTGTTTAGCGCCTGTAATACCAAGTTTGGCTGGAAAGGTATTTTTCCCTAACGCTTCGTCTGACCCCGCGGGCTTACCTAATTTTTCGCTACTGCCTTCCACATCTAAAATATCGTCTTGAACTTGGAAAGCTAGCCCAATATCCGCGGCATAAGCCATTAAGTCAATTTTAGTTTGAGGCAGTAAGCCTTCACTAACAATGGCGACCATTTCTACGCAGGCTTTTAACAATGCACCGGTTTTCAATCTATGCAGCTGTTTTAGTTCTTCTAGCGAGATGGTTTTGCCGGTGCTGGCTAAATCGATAGCTTGCCCACCGCACATACCTATGTAACCCGCACTTTTCGCAAGTACAGACAGTAACTGGCTACGCTTTGTTTCAGCATACGTGCTTAATGGCGCATCAGCTAACACTGTAAATGCAAGTGCCTGCAGTGCATCGCCAGCTAAAATAGCGGTAGCCTCATCAAAGGCGATATGACAGGTTGGCATACCGCGGCGCAAGTCGTCGTCGTCCATGGCTGGTAAATCGTCGTGGACTAACGAGTAGGCATGCACACATTCAATGGCCATACTAATAGCCATTTGGTCTTTTTTGGGCACGTCTAGGGTGTTACCTACTACTTGAACAAGTAGTGGCCGCATCCGTTTACCGCCAGCAAGTAAGGCGTGACGCATTGCGTCTTTCAAGCGCGGCGCGTAATCGGGTAATTCGTCAATTAATGTAAGAAGAGATGCATCAGTTTGCTGTTTAACTTGCTGATGCAAAGCAGAAAAATTCATAGATTGCCTGTTAGTTAAAAATGAACGATTTATGGCTGTTCACTTTCAGGAAGAGGGTGGAGCGTTTCTTCGCCTTGTTCACTGAGCAGTATCTTTACTTTTTGCTCGGCGTTTTCAAGAGATTGTTGGCCCTGGCGGGAAAGTGCTATACCGCGCTCAAATTTTTCTAGTGCTTTATTAAGAGGCAGATCACCGCTTTCCATTTCGTTAACGATAGCTTCTAGTTCTGATAAAGTTTCTTCAAAAGACGCTGATGCTTTTTCTGTCGTCATAAAAACACTCAATATAGTGGCCAAAATACGTATACCGCGCACATTAACCGAGGGTTGCACAAGGGTCAAATGGTTTGTCCGTATATCGCCTATATCACAGTAACATAGCTTTTTTTTCATCCAGTTCAAAAGGCAACATACAAGCAAATTGTGCTATATTCGATGCAAGGCTCAGTAACCTTTCAGAAGTAACCGTGTTATTTACTGTGAAGGAAAAAGTAAGGAGCTGAAAAAGCGCTAGGTATTTTAGTTTAGAAAAAAGACAAAGCTGCGCTTTTGCATAGAACCTACTTCATAATAAACAAATAAATGTGATATTTTTCAATAATGTCGTTTTAGTATTTCTATCTTTTGCCGATAGGGTATTTGTACACTAACAGCACTGACTGCGCATAAATGGGGAAGAGTGAGTGGATTTAGCAACCGTCATAGGTATGTTGGGCGCCATTGGTTTCATAGTTATGGCTATGATTCTGGGCGGCAGCTTGGGCATGTTCATCGACGTGCAATCAATACTTATTGTATTCGGGGGAACACTATTTGTTGTCCTATCTCAGTTTACGTTGGGTCAATTCTTCAGTGCGGGTAAAGTTGCTGGCAAAGCGTTCATGTTCAAAATTGAAACGCCTGAAGAGCTTATCGAGAAGATTGTTGAAATGGCAGACGCTGCGCGAAAAGGCGGGTTTCTGGCACTAGAAGAAGCGGAAATTTCAAATGAGTTCATGCAAAAAGGTGTGGACATGCTGGTTGACGGCCACGACATTGAAGTGGTGAGAGAAACGTTAGCTAAAGATATTTCTATGACAACGGAAAGGCATGAGTTCGGCGCTTCTATATTTAAAGGAATGGGTGACGTAGCACCAGCGATGGGTATGATTGGTACTTTGATCGGTCTGGTTGCCATGCTTTCAAACATGGATGACCCTAAAGCCATCGGCCCTGCCATGGCGGTAGCGCTATTAACCACGCTGTATGGTGCCTTTTTTGCCAACGTCGTGTGTTTGCCAATTGCCTTTAAACTGGCGGTAAGAGCTGGAGAAGAGAAGTTAAACCAGAGTCTTGTTCTTGACGGTATTGTGGGTATAGCCGACGGCCAGAATCCACGTGTTATCGAAGGGGTATTAAAGAACTACCTTGCGGCGAGTAAACGCGGAAGCGCAGAGGAAGAGTAATGGCCGAAGAAGAATGCCCAAAATGTCCCCCCGAGGGGCTTCCAGCCTGGATGGGAACCTTCGCAGACCTGATGTCGTTGCTTATGTGCTTCTTCGTACTCCTTCTTTCTTTTTCGGAAATGGACGTACTGAAGTTCAAACAAATTGCGGGCTCTATGAAGTTTGCTTTTGGTGTGCAAAATAAAATTGAAGTAAAAGATATTCCAAAGGGTACCAGTGTTATTGCAATGGAGTTTCGACCTGGCAAGCCTGACCCTACGCCTATTGAGTCCATTCAGCAGCAAACCAACGAAATGACCCAACAAATGCTGGAATTTCAGGCTGGTAACGAAGACTCTGCCGGCGGAAGGCAGAAGCAGCGCGGCGAGCAGCGTGGCGGACAATCTCAACAAACTGCTACTGAGTCGTCTTCATCGGCTGAGCAAAGCACCGATCAGTCGCAAATGGCTGAACTGATGAAAAAAGTAGCGCAGCAATTAGAAAAACAAATTCTAGATGGTTCGGTGGAAATGGAATCGTTGGGTCAGCAGTTAACCATTCGAATTCGTGAGAACGGTTCCTTCTCGGCGGGCTCAGCCTTTTTGCAGCCCCAATTCCAACCGGTGTTGAGAAAAATCGGTACGCTGTTGGCGGATGTGCCTGGAGAAATCGAAATTTCAGGGCACAGTGACGGTCAGCATATTGCTAATGAACTCTATCGTTCTAATTGGGACTTGTCAGCGCAGCGCGCTGTAGCGGTCGCTGAAGCCATGCGGACCGCGCCAGGGTTTGACGAAAGTCGTATGTCGGTAGTGGGTAAGGCAGATACCGATCCAATTGTAGAAAATGCCACTACACCTTCAGACCGAGCGCAAAATCGCCGCGTTGAAATTAATATTAATCAGGGTAAACCAATGCTGTCTAAGCCTATATCAGTTGTAGATGAGTAGTGCTTTGACCTAGTGTCAGCTTCAAACAAGAAAGCGGCGCCAAAAGGGCGCCGCTTTTTTTGTCACTACTATCGATAATTAGCGTTGTTAAACACGAGCCAAATCAAGTCTGTAATGAGGCTTTGAAATCACAAGCTGAACGGTACTGATTGTTCTTTCTAAAAAACCACCTTCACAATATTTCAGGTAGTAGGTCCACATTCGCATAAAACGCTCGTCATAACCGTCGTTTAAAAGCTCATCTTTTGCAGAAATAAATGCTTCATACCAATGGTTCAATGTTTTCGCATAGTCAATCCCGATGTCGTGTAAGTCACGAATCATCATATTAGTATACTTTTTCAGGTGAGCGTTAAGCTGGTGCTGAGAAGGTAAAAATCCACCCGGAAAGATATATTTCTGAATAAAGTCGACACTATTTGAATAGCTGTCGTAACGTCTGTCATCAATGGTTATTGACTGAAGTAGCATTAGGCCGTCGTCTTTTAAAAGTGACGAGCATTTCTCAAAGAAATTTCCTAAAAATTGTTTGCCTACAGCTTCAATCATCTCGATAGACACGAGCTTATCGTACTTGCCTTCAAGTAGGCGATAATCCTTTTTCAGCAAAGTGATTTTGCTTTCAAGTCCTTCTCGGGCAATCCATTCTTTTGCCCATGCATGCTGCTCTTCTGAAATGGTAGTGGTCGTTACGCGGCAACCATAATGCTTAGCAGCATAGACGGCTAGCCCGCCCCAGCCCGTGCCAATCTCTAGAAGATGATCGGTTTCGCTAAGCTGTAACTTGTCGCAAATGGCTTTGAGCTTGTAATTTTGTGCATCATTGAGAGTTGCATTCGGATCTGGGTATATGGCTGACGAATACATCATTGTTGGGTCAAGGAAGTGGGTATAAAGCTTATTACCCAGATCGTAATGCGCCTCGATATTTTTCTTGGCTTGGTCCTTTGTATTTCGACGTGCAAAGTGTTGAATCTTGTTGATGGGCATAGTCACCCATTTAAATTTATTCTCCCATTCGTCAAGGGTAGATAAATTCCTAGCAAACACTCTTACCACGGCTGTTACGTCGTCACTGTCCCATAACCCATCCATGAATGCTTCTCCGGCGCCCACACTTCCGCCAAGCAATAAGCGTCGATAGGCTTGTACATCCTTGATATTTACCGTTGCTCGCAAATCGCTTTCGTCTGTGCCGAAACGCGCAACGACATCGCCGTTTTCTTGAATGGTTAAACTGCCAAAAGGCAGTTGTTTTAAGCATTGTAGGAATAGAGTTCTACACGCTTTATCTACAAAGGAGACCTCTGAGGTGGTCAGTAGTACAGATTCACCAAAAGACATTGTTATTGTTCCTGACTTTTTTCTGGGTGTGTATACAGTGGCGTTCGTTTAAGCAATAGTTTAAGCGCGTGCCAATAAATTCCAGCCACAGTTTTTATTGTCATACTGGGTATACGTTTAAGTGCCGCAGATAGATTCGCATTATCTAAAGTAAATTTAGTCAAATTTATCCCTGCACTGAACTCTTTGTCGTCTCTTACACAGTCCATCGCAAGTGACAGTCTAGCCGACGGCTGCGATATCGACCATTTGTAGGTCATATCCATTGGATTAAACGGGGAAACATGAAAAGCTTTTGGCGTATCGTCTTGAGTATCTAGATTTACAAGGTAGTGATGACGCTCATTCCACGGCGTGTTACTTACTTCGGCAAGCATATGTGTATACTTACCTTCGGCATTGCGTAGGTAATAGAAATTCACCGGGCTGAAATACAACCCCCACATACGAAGTTGTCCCAGCATAAAGACATCGCCTTGAAGCGTCTTCCCTCCGTTTAACTCTGTCATTCTGTCTATTACTGCCTGACCTAGAGGTAAAGAGGGATCACCTAAGTAGTCTTCACGCTTGAAACGCACTCTAGCCTTGTCGTATGCAGAGAAGCGTTTTAACGAGCTGGACAAGATTTCGAGTTCGTTGCTCTCAAGCTTTAGCCAAAATAAATAAATGTCATAGTCAAATTTATGCTGGGTAGGCTTAAACCGTTGGTGATAAACCTTACCCTTGTAGATGGCACTTTCTATCACAGGGCTTCACCAAAGCGAGAACAAACATCAAGTGCGCTAGTTACGCCGTCTTCATGAAAACCGTTATACCAGTAGGCTCCACAAAAATGTAAGTTGCCTACGCCACAAATTTCATTTCTTCTTGCTTGGGCGTTGACCATGCTGGCATTGTATTGCGGATGTGCGTACTGATAGCTTCGAAGAATACTCTTTTGGTCTATTTCCGCCGTATTATTTAACGTTACACAGTAGGTGCTTTGTGCTTCAAGGCGTTGAAGAATATTCATGTTATAAGTGACAGAAGCGGGGCGGGCTTCCTCACTTGCGTCTTCTTTTAAGCTGTAATTCCAACTCGCCCAAGCTAATTTTCTTTTAGGCAGCTGTGAAATATCTTTGTGCATCACCACGTCGTTTTCTGCGTAAGGGATATTTCCAAGGATATCTCGATGCAGCGAAGTCGGTGAGTGAATCATTTTTAACGCTTGGTCACTGTGGCACGCAAATACCACATGATCATACATCGCAGCGTTGCCTGAAGAGTCGGTAACCTGCCACTTATCATCGCTTTTCGCTACCGACAGAACGGCCGTCGATAGTTTGATCTTAGACTCAAATGGTGCGATTAAAGGCGGAATGTATTGGCTTGACCCACCTTTAATTGTGTACCACTGAGGACGGTCGGTAATATTGAGCAAGCCATGGTTGTTGAAAAACTGCAAAAAGAACGTGAGTGGAAACTTTCTCGTTTGCTCTAAGCTGCTGGACCAAATTGCGGCGCACATAGGCAAGATATAATAACGTGCAAAGTCATCGCTGAGTTTTAATTCTCTAATGACGTCTTCTAACGTAAGTGAAGAAGTATCACGGTTTTCTGCGACCATCGCTTTACACGCTTTGTTAAACGTCAATATGTCTTTCACGATACGCCAAAATTTAGGCCTCAGAATATTACGCCGCTGTGCAAATAAACTGTTTAAGTTATTGCCATTGTATTCGAGGTTTGCCTTTTTACTCATTACAGAGAAGCTCATCTCTGTTGGTTGATACTCAACGTTTAACTGATTAATGAGCTTTATAAAATTAGGGTAGGTCCAATCATTAAAAACGATAAAGCCTGTATCGATATGGTGAGTTTCCCCATTGTCGCTTATTTTCTTCGTTGCAGTATGACCACCTATATAGTCATTTGCTTCGTACACTGTGATGTCGTGCTGCCTATTTAGAAGGTGCGCGCAGGTCAAGCCAGAAATACCTGTGCCAATGATGGCAATCTTATTGTTCATTCATCTTCTCTTATTGTTTTTCTCTCATTGCCAACGACAATCGCTTTTGCAGTGGGGTTGGCAGTATATGCATAAAGCGCAGAATAAAACCAAAGAACCGAGGGAAGAAAACTGTTTGTTTGTTGCCCTCTACTCCTTTAAGCATAGCGTCAGCGGCTTCTTCAGCGCTAATTTTCATTGGCATTTCAAAATCGTTTTTATCTGTGAGGGGCGTTTCTACAAATCCAGGAGACACCGCTTGCACTTTCACGCCTTTGTGGTGAAGGTCTACTTCTAATGATTTAGTAAAATAATGTAGGGCAGCTTTGCTCGCACCGTACGCTTGCGTTCGCGTAAAAGGAAGTAGGCGAGCCATGCTGTCAACAACCACAAGCTTGTCGCCTTGCTTAAGTCGTGGAAGAAGAGCGTCTACACAATGAACAACGCCAAAGAAATTAGGTTCGAATACGCGGCGAAACATGTCTGGCTCGAAGTCGTCGATATCTACATATTCGCAGGTACCAGCGTTGAGTACAGCAATGTCAAACTTAACCGTTGCTAGCGCCCGTCGAGTATCGTCAAGATCAGTGACATCGAACTGGCATGCGCTAATATTATTGTACTTACTGAGCTCGTTGAGTGTGTCTTCATTTCGACCACAGGCAATCACTTGATAACCGCTGTTTGCAGCCTTTATTGCTAGTGCTTTACCAATACCCGATGTGGCGCCAGTAATTAGAATACTTTTCACTTTGCTAGCTTCCCTTTAATTTTTTTAACGACAAAACCTAGGATGGGTACATGCTCATAGACCATTTCGCCCAAGTCGTAATAATCTTTGTGGTAAATAATGCTGTCATCGCTGACACCAAGTTGCGTGGTGCCATCTAGCGTAATTTGCTTATCACTATCTTTCAGCGTAAGGGTCATCGTCCAGTTTGCGATATGGGTAACCTTTGAATGACTTGATGGATGCTCTTTTGAGCCATTGGGCGAGCAAGTAAAAATGTCCGCAATGTCGAACTTACAGCTTTCGGCTTGCGTCAATAAGTTGGAAAAATAGCGTTTTACTTCATCAATGCCATGGTGTGTAGTGATTGGGTCGATAAACAGTATGTCGTCGGCATAGATATGTTCTATGTCGTCTGGAGAAATTTGACATATGTCTGTGTAAATTTTACAAAAGCGTCCAATGACATCCATGGCCTTTCCTTAACTCATAATTCAAAATCAGATTTGCATATCGGTAATGTCGACGCTTAAAAAAATTCGCGGTTATTTTCACGTTCAAATTGCAAGTCTCTGATATGAAATCTGTTAATGTTTTATTTAAAAACTAAATTACATTAATCGTCGTGCTAAAGATCATGTTTTTCCATTTATATGTGAAAAATTTTCCCATTCGATCCTAATTGTTCTCACTTGCGTAATTATTTTCGTGTTTTCGGAAGTGCTGAGTATGAGTGTAGAACGTTTTCCTTTATTTCCTTTATCTGCGCACCTTTTGCCGGAAGGTAGAATGGCATTGCGCATTTTTGAGCCACGATACGTGCGAATGGTTAAGCAGGCATGTGCTGAAAATAAAGGCTTTGTGATGTGTATGCTTAATGCTAACGGTGACAAAAATTTGAATGAGCATATTCATAAAATAGGTACTTATGCGCAGGTTGTTGACTTCGACATGCTCGATGATGGGTTGCTTGGCATAAAGGTTGCTGGTTCTCATTTAGTTGAGGTAAGTAGCATAGAAGTTGAAAAAGATGGTCTTCGTACCGGTAGTTGCAAGGTGTTAGAACCTTGGCAGTGCGATTTGGCTCCTCAACAAATAGCGCCTATGGACGAGCGACTTAAAGAAATATTTGGAAATTACGAAGAGTTGGCATCGCTTTATGAATCACCAAAGTTTGATTGCCCTAATTGGGTATTAAATCGGTGGTTAGAATTATTGCCAGTAGACGGCTCGCAAAAACAGCACTTTTTAGCGCAAAGAGAATGCACCAGTTTACTGAACTATCTCTCTGCACTAATCGCTTAGTCGTTGAGTCGGATAAAGACATTACAAATTCGTAATCCAATATTAGCGATTTTCGCAAACGATTTAAGTCATAACGCCGTAGAATGATACAACCAAAACGGAAAAGCGGACGAATCTTATGTTAGTTGGAATTCCTTTGGAACAAAGTAACAGCACAATCAAGCCTAAAGAGTGTGCAACTGAAATGTCTGATTACCTTGTCGCGGTTGCAGACACCCGATGCAAGCGTTCATTTGCGAGAGTGTTTAACTACTTCGCGCCTCGGCTGCGTTCTTATGCACTGAAACAGATGGGTAATGAGGCACTGGCCATGGAACTGGTACAAGATACTATGTCGAATGTATGGCAGAAAGCGCACCTGTTCAATGCAGAAAAAGGTTCTCCGTCAACGTGGATTTTCACAATCGCACGCAACATTCGCTTTGATATGCTTCGAAAGCTGCAGAATAGAAAAGAGGATGTTTGTTCTGACGATCTATGGCCGGTTTTATGCGAACAAACAGCCGATGCAAACGAGGCGCCACTTGACGAACAAGTTACTTTAGAGCAGATTGGCTATTTGTTCGAATCACTACCTGTAAAACAGAAAGCAGTGGTTGAAGCTATCTATATTGATGGCAAGTCACAACAAGAAGTCGCCGATGAGCTTTCAATTCCATTAGGTACAGTAAAGTCGCGGACACGTTTGGCACTTCAACGATTAAAGGTCATGTTAAACGATAATGATTAGGTTTCACCCAAGTGCCCAGCAACTTAAAGATTTTGTTGAGGGCACATTGTCACCTGCTATATCACTGATGGTCTCTGCACATTGTGACATGTGTGAGAAATGTCAGCGTTTTGTTGAAATTGAAACGGAAAGTCTTGCTGCTCAAATGGTTTCGAACGCCAATTCATCGGCAAGCGACAGAGCTGAAATGTCACTTCAGTTTGGTGACATGCTATCCCAAATTACGCAGCTCCCATCATCGAAACAAAATAATGCTTTGATGGAACAGCCCACAGCGTATCGTGAGCCCGTAAAGAGGCGGGCGGCCTTGCAGGCGCAGGCAAGCGCAAATACCATCGAGTTAGATGGAAGGGTATTCACTTTACCCAGAACACTTCACCGCTACATCGATAAGACAGGTAACTGGTCAAGTTTGGTCGGGAAGCTGTGGCAGGCGCCAGTTGACCTTGGAAACCAAGGTGTAGCTAATTTTATCTTTATGGGAAGTGGTGGTAGTGTACCTGAGCACACGCACCGTGGAACGGAATATACATTAGTCATTGATGGTGAGTTCAGTGATGGGCTAAGTCGTTATGATACCGGCGACTTTATTTTCATGGATGGTGATAAAACGCACACGCCAAAATCCGAAGGTAAAGAAGGCTGCCTTGTATTTAGCATTGTCGATCAGCCATTGCACTTTACTTCGGGCCTTGCAAGATTGTTAAACCCTTTTAGTCACTTGTTTTTCCGCTAGTAATCTATCAAGCGAACGCAGTCAATATGTGACATCCAGATACAAAAAAACGCACAAATGTGCGTTTTTTTATTGGTTGCATAAAGCTCTAGCAAAACAGAATAGCCAAATCTAGCTAATAAATTCGCTGTCAGGGTAGTTAAGCTTTAGTGTCTTCATCGCATTGTTACGCAATTCATCTAGGCCAAGCTGCTCATAACTTGAAACCATAATTTCGAGTGCTTGTTGCACTTGAGTGGTATTCGGGAAGTGCTCTATAACATAGCGACCACGGTTTGCTGCAGCGACATAAGCCTGGCGTCTCATGTAGAAACGTGCAATAGCGATTTCATAGCGAGCCAAGCGGTCTTTAATATGAACCATGCGCTGTTTCGCATCTGCGGCATATTTGCTATCTGGATATTGTTGAATCAGTCTGCGGAAATCTTCAAACGCAGCACGAGACTTCGACGGGTCTCTATCCGTACGGTCAATATTCATTAACTCTTGGAAAAGGTTGCTATCTGATTCCATGTTAGTTAATCCACGCATGTAATACGCGTAATCAACATCTGAATGGTTTGGATTCAGACGAATAAATCTGTCGATAGTGGCAAGCGTTTCTTCGTTTTTACCTGACTTATAATAGCTATAAATAAGGTCTAGCTGTACCTGGTGGGATAGGGGACCGAACGGGTAGCGCGAATCTAGCGCGCTTAACGTTTGTGCTGCAGCGCTGAAGTTACCTACTTCCATGCTCTGCTTTGCTCTGTCGTACAGTTGCTGCGCACCCATGTTAGCTAATACGGCTTTTTCTTCATTATCTGAAGAGCTACATCCTGCGACAGATACCATAGCACCCAATAAAACGGGGGCCAGTAGACGAAATGATTTCATAATAATTCTATTTTCCTGCTAAACAGTTTTAATACTTCGCTGTCTAAGCTCATGTGTTAAACAACAACACTTTAATTGCATTCTAACGTACTAACGATGAGAAAAACCATACAAAAACGTAAACAAGGCAGTGTACAGCGTGAATACTTGTTATAATACCCTTTTTTAGACGTAATCAATGGTGTTATGACACAGTCGCCGAACACAATACAATTAGAAGCTTCAACGGAAGCTGCGCATTTTGGTTTACGGTTAGATCAGGTTTTGGCTGATTTGTTCCCTGAATATTCTCGTTCTAAGCTAAAAACTTGGATCCAAGATGGGAATGTTGCTGTAAACGGTGAAGTAATCACCGTGCCTCGCCACAAAATGCAAATGGATGAACTTGTTACTGTACAGGCCGAAATGGATGTACAAGTAACGAGCGAAGCGCAAGACATCGCGTTAAACATTGTTTATGAAGATGAACACATCCTAGTCATAAACAAACCAGCAGATTTGGTTGTGCATCCAGGTGCAGGGAACCCAAGCGGTACCGTGCTAAATGCCTTGTTAAATCATTGTCCAGAGATAGACAAAGTTCCACGTGCGGGCATTGTCCATCGCCTTGACAAAGACACGACGGGGTTAATGGTAGTAGCAAAAACAATTCCTGCTCAAACGCATCTTGTTGACCAACTTCAACGTCGGGAAATGAGTCGTGAATACGAAGCCGTTGCCTTAGGTACGATGGTCGCTGGTGGTATTGTAGATGCGCCTATTGGTAGACACGCAACAAAACGTACGCATATGGCAGTACGTGAAATGGGCAAACCAGCGGTCACTCATTTTCGTGTTATCGAAAAATTTCGCGCATACACGCACCTGCGTTTGAAGCTTGAAACTGGCCGTACGCACCAAATCCGCGTACACATGGCCCACATTAAGCATCCTTTGCTTGGCGACCAAGTTTATGGCGGGCGTCCTCGTCTTCCTAAAGGGGCGTCAGAAGAATTTATCGCTGCGCTTCGCGGATTCCAACGTCAGGCGTTGCACGCCGCACAGCTCTCGCTGTTTCACCCTGAAACTGAAGAGTGGATGACGTGGAAAGCTCCCCTACCTCAAGATATGCAGGACTTGCTTAAAGCCGTGAAAAAGGACACCGCGGACAATCCACAAGATATGCTTTAATGAGTAAGGCGAACTTATGACATTGTCAGCTGCGAATTCACCTATTTCATCCACGCTGGATTTGATTACGCCAGCGTGGTCATGTCCCGCAAATGTTGTTGCATACACAACGACAAGAATGGGAGGTACAAGCATAGGTGATTTTGCAGGTTTGAACGTTGGCGCCCACGTGGGGGACGACCTCCTACTAGTGAAAGCCAATAGAAGCCTGATTCCACATAGTGAAAAGATCACATGGTTGGAGCAAGTGCACAGCAACCGCGTGGTGTCATTGCCGAGCGCAGATACCACCGCTGATGCGTCGTATTCTTCTTCAACATCGCATTTTTGTGCGGTAATGACCGCAGACTGCGTGCCCATTTTATTGTGTGATGAAAGCGGTCAAGAAGTGGCGGCAGTACATGCTGGTTGGAAAGGTCTCGATACTAACATTATCGGAAGTGCAGTTTCACACTTTGGCAGCGACGCAAAAAAACTCATCGCTTGGGTTGGTCCTGCAATCAGCGGGCCCTGCTACGAAGTTGATGCACAGTTGGCGAGTAAGTTTCGCCATATAGACGGTGCCATTGCCAATAGCTCTAATAGAGGGAAGTACTTATTAGATCTACCTCTAGTGGCACAGGTGCAATTGCAGCAAGCTGGCGTTGAGAGTATTACACAAAGTAACTTGTGTACTTACACTGACGAACAGCGTTTTTACTCCCATCGAAGAGCTACGCATCAAAACAAGCGCACGACTGGGCGTATAGTTAGCGTAATAGGCCTGCTTTAAATTGTTTCGAAAAAAGGCGGCAGTTTTAGTCTGATCACACAGTTGCGCTAGATCAAACTTCATACATTATTTGTTATCTTTTTGGCTAACTTTTTAATCTCATACTTGAATCGCAATTGAGCAGCCTACATAACTAGAACATAAAGAATACCATTCCGCATAGATCATTACCCACTCAGCGAGAGTTAAAATGTTCGTAATTGCGGCGTGTTACCGCAGGTATAGTTGTTCATTAATTAGGTTGAAATTATGAGACTAGATAGATTTACCAGTAAATTTCAGCTCGCAATATCCGATGCTCAATCACTCGCATTGGGGCGAGATCATCAATACATTGAACCTGTCCATTTAATGACTGCCATGTTAAATCAGCAAGGCGGGTCAGTACGCCCTTTGCTTGACCAAGCAAACATCAATGTAAATGCGCTACGCTCAGCACTGAGCCAAGCTATTGAGCGCCTACCTCGTATTGAAGGCATTGGGGGAGATGTTCAATTAAGTAAAGACAGCGGCATTTTGCTAAATCTTTGTGACAAGATAGCGCAGCAGCGAAAAGACGAATACATCACTTCAGAAATCTTTGTTCTAGCGGCGCTACAAGATAAAGGGCGCTTGGGGGAAATCTTCAAAAGCTTGAATATCGCTAAAGAAGCTATTGAAAGCGCAATAGACGACATGCGGGGTGGTCAGAAGGTCACGGATCCTAATGCTGAAGATGTACGTCAAGCGCTTGAAAAATACACGACAGATTTAACCGAGCGAGCAGAACAAGGCAAGCTCGACCCGGTCATTGGTCGAGATGATGAGATTCGCCGAACTGTTCAAGTACTGCAGCGTCGAACCAAAAACAACCCAGTACTCATTGGTGAGCCGGGTGTGGGTAAAACGGCTATTGTTGAAGGGTTGGCTCAGCGCATCATTAATGGCGAAGTGCCTGAGGGCTTAAAGAACAAGCGTGTTCTTGCCCTTGATATGGGCGCGTTAGTGGCGGGAGCCAAATATCGCGGTGAGTTTGAAGAACGCCTTAAAGCAGTGCTTAATGAGCTGGCTAAAGAAGAAGGTCGCGTGATCTTATTCGTTGACGAACTGCACACCATGGTAGGTGCAGGGAAGGGCGATGGAGCGATGGATGCAGGTAATATGCTTAAACCTGCGTTAGCCCGTGGTGAACTTCACTGCGTTGGTGCTACAACACTGGATGAATATCGTCAGTACATTGAAAAAGACGCAGCACTTGAACGTCGTTTCCAAAAAGTATTAGTTGAAGAACCAAGCGTTGAAGACACTATTGCTATTCTGCGTGGCTTAAAAGAGCGCTATGAGCTCCATCACTCGGTAGATATTACTGATCCCGCTATCGTTGCAGCGGCAAGTTTGTCGCATCGTTATATTAGCGACCGCCAATTGCCAGACAAAGCCATTGATCTTATAGATGAGGCTGCGTCTAGCATTCGATTGCAAATAGACTCCAAGCCCGAAGAGATGGATCGTCTTGAGCGTCGTATCATCCAGCTAAAATTGGAAGAGCAAGCTCTGGCCAAAGAAAAAGATGATGCGAGTCATAAGCGACTTGAAATGATTGAGCTAGAGCGTGAGCAAGCGGAAACCAAGTACGCAGAGCTTGAGAAAGTGTGGGTGGATGAGAAAGACGCCATGCAGGGCACTCAAACCATTAAAGGGGAGCTTGAGCAGGCTAAACTTGACTTGGAGATAGCGCGACGTGCATCTGATTTGAATCGTATGTCGGAACTTCAGTACGGCCGTATTCCAGAGCTTGAAGCAAAGTTAGAGCAAGCGGCTGAAAACGAAACTCGCGAGACAACGTTACTTAAAAATAAAGTGACGGACGTTGAAATTGCAGATGTGCTTTCGCGATGGACGGGTATACCTGTAGCGCGAATGCTTGAAGGCGAGCGTGAGAAGTTGTTGCGTATGGAAGACGTACTTCACAAACGGGTTGTTGGACAAGAAGAAGCGGTTGAAGCTGTTTCAAACGCAATTCGCCGTTCACGTGCTGGGCTTGCGGATCCAAATCGACCTATTGGCTCATTCTTATTTTTAGGGCCAACTGGCGTGGGTAAAACTGAGCTCTGCAAAGCCTTGGCAGGCTTTATGTTCGATACTGAAGATGCCATGGTGCGTATTGATATGTCAGAGTTTATGGAAAAACACTCGGTAGCACGCTTAGTGGGTGCACCTCCTGGCTATGTTGGCTACGAGGAAGGTGGCTACTTAACCGAAGCGGTGCGTCGCAAGCCATACTCGGTCATTTTGTTGGACGAGGTTGAAAAGGCACATCCAGATGTATTCAATATTCTGCTTCAAGTACTAGATGACGGCCGGTTGACTGACGGACAAGGACGTACTGTAGATTTTAAAAATACCGTTGTGATCATGACGTCCAACTTAGGTTCAGATATCATTCAAGATAAGCACAACGAAAGTCAGTATGACGATATGAAAGCGTCGGTAATGAGTGTTGTAGGGCAACACTTCAGACCGGAGTTCATCAACCGCGTCGATGATATTGTGGTATTCCATCCATTAGGGAAGGAGCAAATAAAATCTATTGCTAAAATTCAGCTTGCCTCGCTTCGCGCTAGGCTCGCAGAAAAAGGATATAAGCTTACTCTGTCTGCTGCTGCTATGGATAAATTGGCGGACGCGGGCTTCGACCCAGTGTTTGGCGCACGTCCGCTTAAGCGAGCGATACAAGTGCAGGTGGAAAATCCACTTGCGCATCAATTACTCGCTGGCGAATTAATACCGGAATCAACCATTCGTATTGATGCAGATGACAGCGGACTTTTCGTTGTCAGCAATTAAAACCAAAAGGCACTGGAGACAGTGCCTTTTTTATTGCCAGTAGATTCCGCGAAAGACCATTAATCGGCAGCTTCATAACAAAAAACGATTTACTAAAAAGCCACTGGTCGAATAGCGACAGATTACGCTTTCTTGTTTAATGAATTTTCCTAATACAGCTAATTAATTTTCTTGATTTAATAATGATAACGATTATCATTAACTTATTGTTGAGAGGGTTAAGAGGTTGCGATGCAGTTATATAATTCAAACGAAGGGGTAGTTTCTGCGCGCTCAATGCCCCGAGATATAGCTAAGCTTTGTGCGCATTTCATATTATGCATGATTGTGAGCGCAGTCGGTGCCATAGGTACTGGTTTTGCCGTATTTGCATTGAGTGTAAATCAAGCGACATTCTCGCCTGCAGATACTATAATGCCTGCACTTACTGTGTTTTCTCTGTCTTTGTGTTTAAGTTGGTTTTCGCAAAGTTGGGGTAAGGCACTTCAATCAATATCACTACTTTCACTTATCGTGTTAGCAACAAGTAGCCTATTATTATTTTTCTATTGAGCGATTTATGCTCAGTATTCTTCATCTCTTTACACAATTAACATTCAAAAAGTAAACCTCTGATTATGCGAATTTAGGAAAAAGTTAATATTCTAAACTCGGTTTATCCTCTGAGCACGAACGAATACATTATCCGCCCGTTAACGACATGTTAAATAGTTTCAGCTATTAGGACGAATAATGAAAACAAACAATAAATACACCCTACGCTTATCTGCTTGTGCATTAGCGCTAATTCTTAACCCTTCTCACGGCATAGAGTTGTTCAACGGGAAGGTCGGTAACGAACACGTTAAGGTTAGTGTTGGAGGTTATGCCAAAGTAGATGTCAGGCATGTTGAAGGGGATATTGCTTATCAGGATTATTGGATTGGTAATTTTCCTGGCGGGGAAGCAATAGAGACATCACACACAGGTTTCAATGTAGGAGAGTCACGCTTAAATATGGGCGTTTCTATAGGGGAGGTGAGTACTTTTATAGAGGTCGATATGTATGGCGGAGGGGGCAACGAAGCGGTAAGTAACTCTACCAACTTGCGATTACGCCACTTCTTCATCACCTATAAGAACTGGAGTGCGGGTCAAAACTGGAGCACCTTTATGCCGCTTCACGTTATTCCTGAGTCGTTAGATTTTGGTGGTCCTCATGTAGGAGAAGTGTTTGCAAGGCAAGTTCAGGTTAGATACACCTCAGGAAACTGGCAATTTGCCATCGAAAGCCCAGAGACCATTGGGGATGGTGATACCGACGCACCTGCCAATGCCGTAGGGCTTACAGGTGTAGCCGCTGACCCTGATGAGTCTACACCCGACTTTGTTGTACGATACAATTTAGATAGTCAATATGGGCAATATGCTTTCGGCTCTGTAATACGACTTGTCGATCAAGGAGGGGTTGAAGAAGTTACAGCAGCAGTAAATATCGCAGGCAAAATACCACTTTTTGCAAAAGATGATCTACGTTTTCAATTAACCGCGGGTAAGCCCGGTCGGTATGCTGCGGCCGGCATGACTGCTGATGTTGTTGAGGATCCTGCAACTCAAACATTGGAAACGGAAAGTACGCTGGCTTATACCGTAGCGTATCGCCATTTTTGGACTGAAACCCTCCGCAGCACTGTATTTTATGGAGCAGCTAAAACAGATATTTTGGGGCGCAAACGTTCGCACTGGGCGGTGAATGTTATTGATACGGTAGCGCCGCGCCTTGATGTTGGCCTAGAGTTTGGTGCTTATTCTATCAATGATGACAACATAGACAGCATTGACTCGAATTACTTCCAAGCGTCAGCTAAGTTCGCGTTTTAAGATCGCTTCAATTATGTTTAGCGCCATGTTTTTGATGTAAACGGAGATTACTTCAATGTTTATCAATAAAAATAGGCGCTTCTATTGCTAAACGCCTCTTGAAGGTAGTTGACCAGTAGCTTTAGCTTTTTGTCAGGCTGACGCGAACGAGGGTAAACGGCATAAATACCCATAGTCTTAGTTACGTACTCAGCAAGTAGGGGCGAAAGCGCCCCATCTTCGATATCTTCATGCACTAATGCCTTGGGAAGAAATGCTACACCCACACCTGCAATAGCGGCTTGCCTTAACGCATCCAAGTTATTTGACTGCATTCGCCCGTCAATTTGAACGTTATGAAGCTCTCCTTCAATATGAAACGGCCAGAAGTCTGGGCCAGTGCTATCGTACTTGTAAATTAAACAATTATGTTCAGTTAAGTCGTCAGGATGATTTGGGCGGCTTTCGTTTTTAAGATATGTGGGGCTTGCGCATACTATCCATTTTGAATCTATAAGGCGTTTAGCAATAAGAGAGGAGTCCTCAAGATGTGCTGTACGAATGGCGAGATCGTAACCTTCTTCGATGATATTGGTGACGCGATTGGTAATTGCAAGCTCTACATCCACCTCTTCGTGTAAATTGCAAAACTCGGCAATTGCGCGATTTAAGACCAGTTTTGCCGATACATTGGGCATAGTAATTCGGATTTTTCCACGCACTTCATCACTGTAACCACTGACGGCATCTTCTGCGTCTTGAATGGCTAAATTGGCGATTCTCGCATTATTGTACAGTGTTCTTCCTGCATCAGTTAAATTGAGCTTTCGTGTAGAGCGGTAAAGCAATTGAACGTTCAAATCTGACTCTAATCGTGCGATACGCTTACTTACTACAGAATTAGTTAGGTTGAGTTTTTGAGCGACCTTTGAAAAAGAGCCTTCATCAACTACGTTCACAAAAAGGATAATATCGTCTGCTTTTGCCACTATTAGTCCAAAAATGGAAATAAACTTTGTCTTTAATGCATATATATCAACACGTGAGAAATTAGTACAGTCGCATACCTAAATTTTAACCCTGCATTAACATCGATTTTCTAACGTTAGAAACTCGAATAATTAACTAATTATAATAAGAGGAAAACTCATGAATGAGATAACCCTTGGATTATTAGCATTGTTACCTATAACGCTTTCAGCAGTGCTGCTATTGGGTTTACAGTGGTCTGCGAAAAGAGCAATGCCAGTTGTATTAGCAAGTACAGCACTTATGGCACTTTTAGCATGGGATATGTCGGCAGTACGGGTGGGCGCTTCAATTCTACAAGGCTTAGTGATTACAGTATCTGTTTTGTGGATTGTATTTGGTGCAATTTTTCTGCTCAACACATTGAAATATACTGGAGCAATTGATGTTATCCGCCAGGGTTTCACCAACATTTCACCTGATAGAAGAGTCCAGGCAATAATCATTGCTTGGTGCTTCGGAACTTTTATTGAAGGTGCTTCTGGTTTTGGGACGCCGGCCGCTATAGCGGCTCCTTTGCTTGTTGCCATCGGTTTTCCTGCATTGGCTGCCGTACTTATTGGTATGATGATCCAAAGCACACCCGTCTCTTTTGGCGCAGTGGGAACGCCTATAGTCATTGGTGTAAACAAAGGCTTAGACGGCCAAGCGATCAGTCAGACTTTGCAGGCTCAAGGCTGGCAATGGGAGCAGTTTATTCAACTAATCACCTCTGAAGTGGCAATTATCCACGGAATTATTGGCTCATTTATGCCAGTTTTAATGGCTATAATGCTCACTCGCTTTTTTGGCTCCAATAAGTCTTGGCGCGAAGGGTTACAAATTCTACCTTTCGCCTTATTCGCGGGCGTCAGCTTTACCATTCCTTACGTATTTACCGGCATTGTATTAGGCCCTGAATTTCCATCGTTGATTGGAGGATTGGTGAGCTTGGCAGTGGTTGTTACTGCAGCTAAAAATGGTTTCTTGATGCCTAAAACAACATGGGATTTCCCGCCGAAAGCGTCATGGGACAAAGGTTGGCTGGGTAATTTGGAAATAAAAGCAGACGACATAACGTCACAAAAGGCCATGCATTGGGTTACGGCTTGGGTCCCTTATTTAGTTGTTGCACTTCTGCTCGTTATATCCAGAGTGTTTCCAACAATAAAAGAATTTACTACGTCGCTGACACTCTCATTTGACAACATACTGGGTGAAACGGGTGTAAGTGCATCAATCAGTCCGCTATATCTTCCTGGTGGGTTGTTGTTAATAGGTGCATTGGTTGCAGTAATCATTCAAAGTAAAAAGGTATCCAAGGGAGAAGTGTTGTTTAAGGCTTTCAATGATTCCAGCAAAACGTTGCTAAGTGCTGGTTTTGTATTGATGTTCACAATTCCTATGGTTAGGCTTTTTATTAATTCAGGTGTGAATGGCGCCGACATCGTCAGTATGCCGATAGCTGGCGCGCAATTGTTCGCCAATATGTTTGGCGAAGCTTTCCCATTAATTAGCCCTACTATTGGTGCATTAGGTGCATTTATCGCAGGCTCGAATACAGTATCAAATATGATGTTCAGCCAGTTTCAGTTCGAAGCAGCACTAAGCCTTCAATTGTCACCTGCACTAATTATCGCAGCGCAAGCCGTTGGGGCGGCTGCCGGAAATATGATTGCAATACACAATGTTGTAGCTGCCTCGGCAACGGTAGGATTAATGGGGCAAGAGGGAGCTACTTTAAGAAAGACTGTTATCCCAACTATATATTACGTTGCATTTGCAGGTATTTTAGTATGGTTGGGGGTTTATGTGTTTGACGTCGGCGGTCCATTAGTCGGCACAAACTAATTTTTAATACGCATTGCACTGTTCTAAGGAGTTATACATGCAAACAACCCCAATTATTGACGCTTTTAAACGCGTACTCGGGGAAAGCAATCTTGCCGTAGGAACGCGCCAAACTGAGCACTATCGCAAGGGGTGGCGGTCAGGCGAGGGCGAAGCATTGGCTGTACTTTTTCCACATACGCTAATGCAATATTGGGAAGTGCTAAAGGTTTGCGTTGAATATAACTGCATCATTATTATGCAGGCCGCGAAAACCGGCTTGACCGAAGGCTCAACGCCAAGTGGAAGCGACTACGATAGACCAGTGGTGGTTATAAATACGTTAGCAATGGACGATATTGTTCTGGTTAACGACGGAACGCAAGTATTGAGCTTTCCGGGAGCAACACTGTTCAAACTTGAAAAGGCGTTAAAGCCACTCGGGCGTGCGCCTCACTCTGTAATTGGGTCGTCATGCCTAGGTGCGTCTATTGTCGGTGGTGTTGCAAACAACTCAGGTGGGGCACTTGTCAAAAGGGGACCTGCCTATACTGAGTTATCGCTGTTCGCTCAGGTGGATAAAAGCGGAGAGCTAAAGCTTGTTAATCACCTAGGGATAGATTTAGGCGACACGCCGGAAGAAATTATCGGAAACCTTTCTTCTGGCAACTTTCCAAAATCTCTACCTGAAACCAGTATGAAAGCGTCGGCAAGTGATTATGAACACATCGTTAGAGACGTAAATGCTGATACGCCGAGCCGCTTTAATGCCGATCCAACACGGCTTTACGAAGCCAGTGGATGCGCAGGTAAAATTGCTGTTTTCGCGGTGCGCTTAGACACATTCGAAGTGCCTAATAAAGAACAAACGTTTTATATCGGTACGAATGATGCCTCTGTACTTACTCGTATTCGAAGAGACATACTGACTCAATGTAAAAACGTTCCTGAGGTGGGTGAATATCTTCATAGAGAAATGTTCGATATTGCAGATGTTTACGGAAAAGATACCATCATAAGTATTCAGCGTTTGGGAACTGACTCGCTACCTAAAATGTTTGCACTCAAAGGGCGGGTGGATGCCGTGCTCAACAAGTTACCTCTGCTTCCTCCTTACCTAAGCGATAGATTGATGCAGTTCGGTAGTAAGTTCTTTTCTGACCAAATACCCTCGAGTATAAGAACCTAACGCGACAAGTACGAGCATCATCTAATCCTTAAAATGAGCGATGGTGGCATCGAAGAGGTTAAAACGCTTTTGGCCAAGCTGTTTAACGAAGAGAAGCTAGATGGTGACTTCATTACTTGTAATGAAGAAGAAGCGTCTAAGGCGTTTTTATTACGTTTTGCTGCAGCTGGCGCCGCGGTTCGCTATCAAACGTTACACCATAAGCAAGTAGGAGACATCTTAGCATTGGACATCGCATTGCGCCGCAACGATGATTTATGGGTAGAGAACCTGCCTGAGCACATCGCCAAACACGTTGAAAAGTCACTTTATTATGGACATTTTTTCTGCCATGTCTTTCATCAAGATTACATACTAAAAAAAGGCAGCGACGCCAAAAAAGTAAAAGCAGATATGTTGGCACTATTAGACAGTCGTGGCGCTAAGTATCCTGCTGAACACAATGTAGGTCATTTGTATGAAGCCGAAAGTAACTTGCAGAAATTTTACAAAGACTTAGATCCAACCAATACGTTTAACCCTGGTATTGGCAAAATGGAAAAGCACAAACGCAATTGTTCGTGCTGCCTTTAGCTGCATGCGAAGAGAGCCTTATAGGCTCTCTAATAGCGTTCTTGCTTGAGGACGCTTAAAGAAAGGGCGTTCCACTTTTACTGCATATTCTAACTCTTTTTTCGCCTCTTCAATTCTATTGAGCTTGGCTAGCGTGTAGCCCAGATGATAGCGAATATTTGGGTCGTTGGCGTCTCTGGCGAACGCATCCCTCAGCATTTTAAGGCTGCCTTCATAGTCTCCTTGTAGCGCTTTGATGTGACCGTAGGTATCCAATATTTTTGCTGAGTTTGGTTGAAGCTCGTAGGCCTGACGTGCATAGTTTTTTGCAGTGACTAGCGATTCCTCGATATGCATGATCGCTAGGCGATTGTAAGCCTCAGCAGGGTTGAGTAAGTTTGGTTGCTCAACAAGTTCCTTGTAAAGCGCTATCGACTCATCGAACTCTTGAATAAAGAATAAGTATTGCGCCAACAGGTTTTTTGCCAGCAGATTGTTTTCATTCTCGCTCACCAGCTTTCTTGCCGTATTCAAAAATACATCTACAAACTGATCGTTCAGTGCGTAGTTGTAAATGGCAACAAAAGCCTGTGCAAAAGAAGCGTCGACTTCTAGCGCTTTTTCGAAAGCGTTAATCGCACTTTCATCATTACCTTTATTCGCAGCTAATCTTCCTTTTAGAAAATGGTAAACCGGGTTTTGCTGCTGGTTTGCAGGAACTGTCGCCAACAACGACTGTGCTTTATCGTTTTTCTGTAAATCTAACAACAAACTTGTATAGCGCAGGGTAACAAATGTGCTTGTGTTTGCTATGTCGTGTGCGCGAGCCATGGCGTTTAACGCGCCCTCGCTATCACCAATGTTTCGGGCTTGGTCGGCATAGGCAATTAATTTACCCGCGTCGTCGTTAATAAAGTTTCTTACAATGCTAAGTGTTTTTTCGGCATCGGCACGTTGATTATTCCCTAACTGAAGCGCAGCTTTACGAAGGAGGTAGTCAGCATTGTCGAAGTCATCTTTAATTAGCAGGTCTAAGTGATACAGGGCATTCTTAATGTCGCCTTGTTGCTGATACAAAGAGGAAACGCGTTCCCTAGCACCGCTATTCGACGGCGTAAGTGTTAGTAAATCGAGATAGATTTGCTTTGCTTCATCTACCTTGCCTGCTTTGGTCAGGTTAAACGCTTTTAGCATCAGCGTTTCATTATGCTGCGGTGAGAAAGTAAGAAGTTCTTCAATCAATTGATTAGAAGTTTCTACGTTGCCTAAGCGGCTTTCAGTAGCCGCCAAATTAAATTTTGCAGGAAAAAGGGTAGGGTTCTGTGCCAGCGCCTTTTCGATATTGGTTTTAGCTTCTTCTAACTGACCTTGTCTTATCAAGATGCCGGCTTTTAAGTTGTACACTTCAGCTTCGTCAGGATAAAGTTCACTTAGCAGGTTTGCGCCTTTTAAAGCATTATCAAACTGCTGGGCTTGTAAATTCATTAATGAATAAGTGAATAGAAACCCCGCGTTATCTTTGTAGGTCGGCAAATTCTTTTCAAGAATTGATAGTGCTTCGTCCTGCTTACCTCTGGCAGCCATTAATTTAATCTTGAAAAGCTGAAGCTTGTTCTCATTAGGGTATTTGTATTCAAGATTTTGCAGTAGGCGTTCAGCCTTGAATGCTTTGTTTTGGCGAATAAATAAGTCACCCAGAAGCAGCGCTGAGTCAGGGTCTTCCATTAACGCATCCTGATGACGTTCAAGCAGCGCAAGCGCTTGTTTGTCTTGCTGTGTTGCCATATAGACTTGACTTAGCATTAATACTGCCTGCAGGTCATCAGGCTCCTGCTGCAAGTAAGCATTAAAGTCCTTTGCGGCTGTTTCCATGTTGTTGTTAAAGAAGTTCGTTAAACCACTTATATATAACAACATCGGTTGAGAGGTTATCAGCTCAGGGTCAAGCTGCGCCATGAAGTCGTTAAGTTCTTTTAGCTTTGCATTATCAATAGCTTGCTGGTTGTCTCTACTTTGTAGCCAGCTGTTGAGTAATATGGCTAGCGGATCGTTCGGCGTGTCCTCAATGATCTCATCAACAAAAAGCTTTGCGGTATCGTAGTCTTTTGCTTCTAAGTACAAGTCTACAAGGTTACGTAGCGCAATAGGATCGTCGCGGTTAAACGTCAATGCTTTTTGTAAATGCGCGGTTGCTGCGTCAGTATCTCCCTGTCGATAAGCAAGCTGGCCCTTCAATCGCCATGTTATTGCGTTTTCTGGTTCTAACGACATGGCTTTATCGATAAGAGAATTTGCTTTAGATAAGTCTTCATTTTGAAGGGCAATTGAGGCTAAGCCGTTTATAGCTGGCACGAAGTTAGGTGTGCGTGAGACTATGGTGCTATAGTCGCGTAAGGCGCATAGCTCGTCTTCCAGTCTAGTGCACGCAGTTGCACGAATCATTAACCACTCGCGCTCTGCCTCTCCCGACAGTTTGTTTAAATCGGCAAAATCGACAATCTCTTTATATCTGTTCAAGAACAGCCAAGTGTTGCCAAGCGGTTCTGCCAGAAGGTTAATGTCAGCACCCATTTCAAGTGCTTCTACGAACTCCATTTCGGCCGCGGTTAGGTAGCCGTTTATAAGCAGTATTTCACCCATTAGTATCTTTGCAGCTAGATTTTCAGGGTCTTTCTGTAAGCTGTTTTTAAGGTGGATATAGGCTTCGTCGTATTCGTTTTGATTAAACGCGGTCAGTGCTTTTTCGTAGTCTTCTGACGTAGAAGCAAAACTGTTAAAAGCGATTAATGATGAGGCAACTGCAGAGACAATAGCGCGTTGTACAACACGCTTTTTATTATTAAAAAAATCCATATATACCTTCGAAACTTAGCCTAGCCGCTGGCTTAAAAATAGCATAAAAAAAGGTGGCCTAAGCCACCTTCTAAAGATACGTGTTTTCTATGCGTTTTTAAACAATTAAACGCGGCGCTTACGTCTATAAAGAACAAGACCTAAACCCAACCCCATCAGTGCTAGGGCGCCAGGCTCACTAACTTCTGCGGTTGGTTGAGTCATTGACACACCAATGGAAGACAGTTTTAATTGTACGCTGTTAAAGTTACTCTTAGCGTTATCGTCGAAAATGGTATTGTATGCACCTATTAACCAGTATTTTGCACTACCAGTTAGCTTCGTAAATGTTGATTCGTACAAACCGTTTGAGCCTTTTGAACCTACGCCATAGTGACCTAGTGTATTCTCAACAATAGCGCTTGTAACAGTGTTCCAAGTTGAGTTGGCTCCGCTCTCAAATGCCGCAATACTATTAAGACCCGCAACAGTAACTTCTTTACTATCATTGTCGCCGACTACCCAAGTGAAGGCTGCATTTTCAAGAGTCACTGACTCGCTAAATGACAGTAAGAACATATCAAAATCTCTGCCACCGCCGTCACCGCTATTATCAACTGCGTGACTATCACCTCCCCAAGAATAATCACTATTTTTAATTCCGTAGCCAACGTGTCTATTTGCTAAAGTACAACCATTATTACCAAGCGTACAGTTCCACCAACCTTGAATATTGCCCTGGGCAAGTTTGTCGTCGGCGTGTCCTGCAGAGTTTGACCAAGCAGTGATTCCTACATCAACTGTAACGCCGTTGATCTCGATTGAGGTATTGCTGTTTTGCGCATTGGTCGTTTGTGAGTAATTAGCGCTGCCATTAGAATTGGCGAGTGTGTATTGTGCATCATACTTTGCACTGTTGAGGCTTGAATCTGTAGCGAAAACTGATGAACTAACAGCAAGTAATAGTATTGTCAGCGATGTAGAAAACTTCATATTTTGAACTACCCAAAAAGCAAAATTAGATGATTATTTCTAATGTTAAGCTTATTTCGTGCCAGTTTGTTTAAGTTTATGATTTTTAAGTTAATGTTACAATTTGAAAAGGGACGATATGAGAGAGGGTAAAAAAAACTGACAGATTTTCCAACCTGTCAGTGATCTAAAGTCTAATTTCTTCAAATGGATTTTTTGCGACGCCACATCACGAGAAGTGAACAAGCCATGAGTAAGCCAATGGTGCCAGGTTCAGAAACTTCTGTTGGCGTTGGCGTACCGGCAGACTCTGTTACAGAGAAGCCAACATTAGCAAGCTTAAAGGCATCATTACCTACATGGCCGCCAATATTTCCGAATACGGTGTTATAAGCGCCAACCAACCAATATTGAGCGGACTCAGTGAAAGTAAAGTCAGCGCGGTGATCTAAATATTCACAGTTTTCAATATCAAATGAGGCTGAAGTTAAGGCGTTAGCGACAATATCGCTCCACGTGTTAACACCTGAGGTTAGTTTCGAAGTATTACTTAGTGCTGCAACAGATACTTGGCTGTCGCGGCCACTGTAAAGCCATGAAAAACTTGCGCCCGTTAGTGTCACCGCAGAGTCGAAAGATAACAACACGAAGTCATAGTCACGTTCTACGTTAGTCATACCACTATAATAAGCGTTCGCGCTACCTTGAGAGTAATAGTTGATATTGTCAATAGCGTGGTCAGCGTCGCCACGATAGTATGCTTCATCGTTGTTTGTTATGCCGTAAGCCCATTTATCTGAGATTTTTTCTAACTTGGCGCCAACGACTGTTTCGCCGGTAACTCCTTGTGTGTCCGAAAAGGCGGACATATTAATATTTAATCCGTCTATTTGAACAAAGGAATTATTCGTCTGATTGGTTTGTGTCACTTTGTCATCGACTAGATCGTAGGTGTATTCTCCCAACGGAGAGTTACATACATTGCTTTGTTCGTTGCTTTGGCTCGATGACCCACAGTGAGAATAACTTTGCTTTTTATAGTAGGTAGCGAATGCTGAATTAGCACTCAGGGTAGATAGCAAAGCTGTGGAAAGTAATAGTACAGTTTGCAAAGAAAACGTTTTTTGTAGCGTTCGCATAATTGCTTTCCTATATATGAAGCGCAAAGCACTTCAAGTACACGCCGAGTGATGTGTGCGCATATTATGCGAACACAAACTTGGTAGTACCTAATTTCAACATGGACTTGTATGATATATGAACGGTGAGCTATTTAAGGTATGTAACCGTATACCTAGTTATTAGTTGTTTGTTTGATCGTGAGCATACGCGGTCCTGAATAAATAGAAGCCAAGCGCCGGCATTGTGGTAGGAGTACGTGTAATCAATGCAAAGCTAATAACGTTTTGCAACGGCGTTATGTAAAGGAACGAGGCAGCCTTTTTACTTTGCTATGCGTTCCTGCATATCTATGAAATAATTAGTGCAATTGTATATGTAGAAGTATGAGGACATATGTCTGATCAAAAACGTAAAGGGATATACTTACTTCCCAACTTATTAACAACAGCAGGGTTGTTTTCGGGTTTCTTTGCTGTGGTTTCGTCAATGAACGGCAGGTTCGAAGCCGCGGCAGTGGCTATCTTTGTTGCTATGATTTTTGATGGCTTAGATGGGCGTGTGGCAAGAATGACGAACACGCAAAGCGACTTTGGTGCCGAGTATGACTCAATGGCAGATATGGTTTCATTTGGAATGGCACCTGCACTTGTTGCTTATAATTGGGGGTTAACTGAGCTGGGCAAGTTAGGCTGGTTAGCGGCTTTTATATATGTAGCGGGTGCAGCTCTTCGTTTAGCTCGCTTCAATACGCAAGTTGGTATTGCCGATAAGCGTTTCTTCCAAGGTCTCGCAAGTCCGGCTGCTGCGGCTGTTGTCTCTGGTCTTGTATGGGTTGGAGTTGAGTATGATGCTGTTGGTACCGACTATGGTTTAATAGTTGCTGCAGTAACTGGCTTGGCAGGTTTGCTGATGGTGAGTAACTTTAAATACAATTCTTTCAAAGAAGTTAATTGGCACGGTAAGGTTCCATTTGTAGGCCTTCTTTTAGTTCTTCTGATATTCGTTGTTGTGGCAACAGAACCCGCTTTAGTATTGTTCCTTGTTTTTGCACTATATGCGTTAGCTGGACCTATCAATACGTTTCGTACCGTTGAGAAAGTAACGTTAGACGATGTAGTGGGCGACCATGAAGAAGATGCAGACTTCAATGCCGATAAAAAGAAAAGCAATGAAAGTGTAGACAATAAGCAGGAATGATCACGTGGCAATAATCAGATGTCTTCGCTCAATAATAAAGAGGATATGCCTTTTTGAGCTGATAGAATAAGGATATACAAGCGTAAACGCATGCTTAATGTACTAATAGATTAAAAAGCGACCGAACGGTCGCTTTTTTTATATTTATTTAAAAAAGGGTGTTGACGATGCTACAGGAATGCGTAGAATGCGCGCCTCCTCAACAGGGAACAGCAAAACGCTAACAACTGATGAGGATGTCAAAAACCAAGTTTAAAAATAAATAAACAAAAGTTGTTGACAAAAAAAAGATGCGCTGTAAGATACGTATCCGCTTCGGGAGAGGCAGCTAGCAAAAGCTAGTAACGTTCTTTAAAAATTTAGACAAGACAATCTGTGTGGGCACTCGTTAAGAGTGTCACAACGACGATTCATATTTCGATA
>NZ_JAYMEU010000060.1:0-3986 GCF_037029575.1 Alteromonas sp. CH_MED4-4
GAGCTCGAACATAAGCACGCATTTTTCTTTTTGTGATATTAAGTTTTGGTTGTTGACATGGGGGAGTCCACATAAGCCTGCGAGCGGCTTAATGTGATTGTTATATTCGAAATCTGCGCAAAAATTCGCAAAATCCTGTAACCAAGAGTGTTATTTCCAAAGAGTTTGTTGATACCCACGTTACCACTGTGGCTATAGTCTCCAAAATGGTCCAAAGAAATTTCATCTTCCCCCTGTAAGGTACTAACTGATGAGCCATATTTTTATTCAGAGTGAAAAAGGTAGAGTTACTTTCATCATTCAAAGCATTATATGCAGATGAGCTAAGCTCTTTATTAGCTTCTTTGATCAGTTTGTAATATCTATAATATTTGAAATAGATCATTTCAGCTATTTGGCGCTCGAAAAACTTAGTCATTAGTGTCGCTGGAATGAACATGCTTAAACCGGCAACCATTCCAGATTCAGATTTTCCTGCCTCAGATAGTTTTGTTGGCCCATTCCTTTTTAACTCTAATGAGCTTGTATCAACAAGTAGTTCGGTGATCTGTAGAGAAAAAAACAATTCGATTAAAAGGAATTTTAAATTTTTAGTAAAACTTATTTCTTTTGACCATAGTAAGAAAATTGACGTGTATTCTTCTTTTCTTTTTTTAGAGAATTCAAAATTATTCATACCAGTTCCTTTGGAATATAACGCTAAGCTTTGGGGCGCTAACATGGGGCCATAATTGCGAAGCGGCCCCGTGTTAGCGTCCCAGCGACCGAAGGGAGTGCCAACAGCGTTTTGTTAGGCGTACAACTGAAAGTACGCAGCTTTGCTGCCACCACTAGCCAAATAGGCCGCGTGTTTAAATTATTGAATTTAAGATAAAACAACCCTGTGCGAAATGCCAGATGTTCACGACATTGCTGGATAAAAGAGCGGGTTTAGAAGACTGGTGATGCAGAATATTAGCGATGTGATGTTAATTAAAAGCGCGTTGCTAAAGTCATTAAAATAACTGAGAAAGCTAGCTGTGAAGACAACCTAACGAAACAACCTTGATGCTGGAATGTCACGGCTGATCCTACTTTTTAATGCTGTAAGTAAATGACGCCTAACTTTCCAATAACGGGCGCAGACATGTGGGGCATAATGCCGCAGCCGCCCCGCGTGTATGCGTCCCAGCGAACGTAGTGAGTGCGTTTATTGGCTTGTTAGGTGCGCTCACGCCAAGACCCCATTTAGCAGCATACTAGGCATAAAAAAGTAAAAAGCCAATAAGCCCGAACTTGTAAATAGAAGTGCGGCTGCACAAAAAGAAGCTTGTACGAAGAAAACGGAAGGTTTAGCAGATGCACTATGTCTCAAAGCCACTATTGAGGTTTGTAAACATTCTTTAATTGCTTGGTATTTTGTTGAGAACCAAGAAATGATGGGAGCTAGGCTAGCAAAAACGAGAGCAAATGCGACTTCCATACCACCTAATTGAACTAAGAAGGCTATCTCTGACAAAACTGCCGCCGCAACAACCATTGCGATACCGATAACTGCGCGTTGTAGATTAGTTAATTCATTCCATGATTTCATAATTTTTCCTTTTAGCACCTAACTTTCCAATAACGGGCGCAGACATGTGGGGCATAATGGCGCAGCCGCCCCGCGTGTATGCGTCCCAGCGAACGCAGTGAGTGAGTTTATTGAGTTGTTAGGCCGCGCTGATAAGTTAGTCACGGCTATTAATAAAACTTTGTAACTCATCTGAGAAGCCACTGATTTGTTTAGCTTCTAGAAGGCCGTCTGATTTCATTAATACAAGTTGCAGCATAGCTTTAGACCTTGCATTGTAATCGAATATGTTGGCGATACGTTTGTCGCTGTTCTCCATCAATTTATACAAATAAAGATATTTTGCATGATTTGAAAGTTCGGGATCTTCGATTCCTTTACGCACATCGTCTAAAACTTGCTGGCAGCATTTATCTAATGCATCTGCCTTAACTTGTTTGAAGTGTTTCCAATCTGCCTCTGAAATCATGTTTTACCTCTATAGGCCTAACGCCCCAATAACGGGCGCAAACGCGTAGGCAAAATAGCGCAGCGGCCCTGCGTGTTTGTGTCCCAGCGAGCGTAGCGAGTGAGTTTATTGGATTGTTAGAGGTCATCTTTGACGCTACCACTGAACTGTTTCTTAGCCGCATACAAACCGAAGGCTAAAAGTGTGGCAGAAAACACTAAAAAAGTCACAAACGGCCAATCAGGAAGATCATTTGTCGATGTATTGAAAAGCCAAGCGGCAGGTGCAAAGGGAACCGTGGCGACTATTAGCAATGAAAGCGCAATTTTTTTGTTGCAGTTTTGAAGTTGTCTAACGGAAAAGAGACACAGGGTCATTGTGATTATGCTTAGCGGGGATATGAATAAACTTGGGATAAACACAATAACGCAATAGAGCTCAAACCAACCAACAGCAGAATGAGTAAATACTAAGCTCCCGTTCCGGCTTTCTTTGGTGAGATATTGGTAAATTTGTTTGGTCCGACTAAACACTCTTGACCTCTAACTTTTCAATAACGGGCGCAGACATGTGGGGCATAATGGCGAAGCCGCCCTACGTGTATGCGTCCCAGCGAACGAAGTGAGTGAGTTGATTGAGTTGTTAGATTCCCGGCTACCGATCACAAACATAATCTCCGTATGCTCCTGATGGGCAAATTCCTCGGTCAGACGAGCTCCATCCCAACACGACCAATATAAAAATACTCAATAAAATAAAATACGTAATTCTAAACGTTTCGAAGCAACCTAGCTTGCAGGATAACTTTTTCCCAATAAAGTAGAACGAAAGCCAAAAAATCCAACATGCAGCTATTGATAATATAGCAATGCATATTCCAATGGCAGCCTCTTTACCGCCTATTACTAAGCCCATTAAACCAAGGAAAATCAAGCTAATAATAAAGCCAAAAGCAGATTTAATAACTTGAACGCTTTTTTGATTCATTCCTTGGCCTTAATTGAAATCTAACACCCGCATAACGGGCAAAAATACGTAGGCTACAATACCAAGCGAAGCGCAGGGAGCCTACGTGTTTTTGTCCCTAGCGAGCGCAGCGAGTGTTAATGCGATTGTTATGTTGCTAATGCGCCCATACACTTCTTGTAAGTGGAGATAACTAAACCAAGCGACAATTCTTTCTCAACCTTTTTGCCACTATTCAAAACACAGCTCAAATGGATTTTATTCCCACTTAAAGTAGCTCTAGCCACCATATCATCGGTAGTTGGACCGTGGTTAAGAAATAGATAGTCGTTATCCATACAGCCACTCTCAATATAGGCTAATTCATTTTTCAGAGAATTGGTGAAGCTAGGCAGATAGACAGTGTTGTCGAAATAAGTCAGTAAAACTGAGTCTAGCCAGATATCTACATTTTGAAGTGTAGAGGAATGTTTTTCACCAATCGAAAAGGCGAATTCACTACGCAAACCTATGTCCATATCGTCCTTGCAACATAACTTTCCAATAACGGGCGCAGACATGTGGGGCATAATGGCGCAGCCGCCCCACGTGTATGCGTCCCAGCGAACGCAGTGAGTGAGTTTATTGGGTTGTTATGTGCTTTCACCTTAGTTGAGCTCCACACTCTCCGCACTTTTTAGCAAACAGCTGCACCCCAGGATTTCCTAAAGCACGTGGTATCGAGTTGCATTTAGGGCATCGATACCATGTAAAAGTAGCAAACATAAAACCTAGCACCATGATGACGAAAGGAAAACCGGGATTTATGTATATGGACGAAAAAGAATTAATAACGACTACAACGGCAAAGGGTAGCGCGAAAATAAGCAAACCCCATAAGAACTTTTTCTCTCTTGCTGCGAATTCAGTTTTAATTTTTAAATCTGGCATAGTCTAGCGGCACATAACGCTAAGCTTTGGGGCGCTAGCACGTGGGCTAAAATCCGAGCGAAGCGAGTCAGCCCACGTGTTAGCGTCCCA
>NZ_JAYMEU010000061.1:0-3036 GCF_037029575.1 Alteromonas sp. CH_MED4-4
TTAAACGCCAAACAATATATCTTAATTCCAGAAAGAATAACAATTCCCACGCTTTACAATCTGGGTTTAAAAAGCCAGTTTGACTGCCACTTTCAGCTCTGCAAGGTAAAAAAAGCAGCCATTCACAGTCAACCTCAAACAGTCTAAGTGTCTGTAATTTATTCTTTTTTTTCAAAAAGACATATAAAAGATGTTTAATTGAGTCAAAAAAGAGATCCAATATTTGAATAATTCAGGATAAAAATTCAATAATGCCGTCGTACTGACTACAGACGCTCAAACGGAGCGTAAAAAGTGATAGGGCATCTCCTATTTAAGACATTAGAGTTGAAGGTTAGAGTCGATGAAGTTTGTAAATAAGATCCGCAAGTATCATAAATGGATGATGCTGTTTTTAGGTATTCAGTTTGTCATATGGTCGGTCACTGGCGCTTATATGGTAGTTATCGACCTAAACTATATCCATGGCAACAACTTGATCGCAGACCATCAACCAAACATCAATTCTCAAGATGTAAAATATAGCTTAACTGACATATTGGTTGACTACCCAAACGCAACCGAAATTGAACTAGCGACCTTAGCTGAACAAACCGTCTATCATGTGTCTAACGATGGTCAAGAGTTATTACTTAGTGCGCGAACTGGTGAACGCTTGGCACCATTTGATAAAAAGCGGGCCATAGAAATCTCTAATTATTATTACAGTGGTACATCAGCTGTAAAAGAAATTAATTTAATTACTGAAAATCCACCATATGGTTTAAATGAAAAGTTTTTACCGGCATATCGTATTGATTATGATGCCTTTAGCAGCCCATCAATCTATATCTCTGCAGAATCCGGAAAATTAGTTCGTTATCGTCATAACTTTTGGCGAATATTCGACTGGATGTTTCGATTCCACTTAGCGGATTACAATAATCGTGAACGCGATAACTGGCTGCTTTTCTGGCTAACCCTATTCAGTATTGGCGCCTGTTTATTGGGATTAGGATTAAGTTATTACACTGTACTGCGTAAAGCAAAGGAGGCGTGAGTATGCAGTTTATCAAATCAATACATAAATGGACCTCCGTATTAGTCGGGATACAGTTACTAATTTGGTTACTGAGTGGTTTTTATTTTAATATTATGGACGTGAGTAAAGTTCGTGGCGACCAATATCAAAATAAAATATCGCCTGTGGCAAGTCCTCTTACAACCTATCAATCTAATCAATCTAAACTTTTATATCCACAGGACATTTTAGATAATGTGCGTACCAGTAGCAGCCCGGTCCCACGCCCCACTCAATCAATTAAGCTTATATCTTTGCAAGATAAGCCATACTACTTGTTAACTCACCACAAAGGATTGAGGCGGCATTTTGAAAGTGATTATACTCTTATCGATGCTTATACAGGCCAACCAAAATTAATTGATGCCGAGTTAGCTAGCCATATCGCCTCTCGCTCATATAATGGTCCAGGTGAACTCCTATCAGCAACAAAGTTGACTCCCCCAATAGACGACTTGCCAAGAGAGAAAAACCAAGTCTGGCAAGTTAACTTCGCCGATAAGGTCAATACAAGTGTGTATGTTGATGCTCGTACTGGAGAATTAATCTCTCATAGTGATGACGACAAACGTTTTGCTGACTTCTTCTATATGCTGCATTTTATGGATTATAACGGCGTTGGCGGCTTCAATAGTTGGCACATTATCTTGTTCGCATTTATAACTTTATGGCTTTGTCTATCTGGCTTTATTTGGACCATTCAATTGGCGTTTGGAGGCAACTACAGACTGAGCTTTTTAGCCAAAAAACACCCTGTATTTATTAAAAAACAAATGAGTGAACCTGTTGGTAATTTAAAGATTTCTAGTCATCAAAATTTAATGGAAGGTTTAAATGCCCATGACATTCTTATTCCATCTACTTGTGGAGGTGGAGGCACATGTGGACAGTGTAAGGTTAAGTTAAATCCAGCCCTAACACCTAATTCTGCAGAGCGCGTATTATTGTCTCAGACCGAAATTGATGCGGGACACCGGCTCGCCTGTCAACATCACAGCAATGAAGTCAAAGAAGTTGAATTATTGGCTCATAAAGCGGAGAAACATAACTTAATATTGACACATTCAATATTTCTGAGCCCTTTTATAAAAGAGCTACGTTTTAAAGTTAACAGTGAAAATCCACTAAAATTTAGAGCCGGCGCCTATATGCAGTTTAATATTCCTGCTGCGCATGGTAGTTCAGTGCCGTCGATTATTCCTGATGAATTTCAAACATATTGGGAACACATTAAAAGGCTTAATTATAATCACACTGCGATTAACCGTTGCTATTCTTTGGCAAATTATGATTCGCATACAAATGAATTAACTTTTTTAATCAAGATGCAGCCGGCACCTAGAGCAAATTTACTGCCTGGTTTTGGCTCAAATTACATCTGCAATATGCTGCCTGGCGAAAGTATCGAAGCGATTGGACCGTTCGAAAAATTTTATGTAAGTAATTCACATATCGACACCGCAAGAACAATGGTAATGATTGGAGCGGGTTCGGGAATAGCCCCTCTCAAATCAATAATAATGGAGCAATTAGAAAAACTTAAATGCCAGGAAAATATTCACTTTTACTTTGGGGCTCGTCATAAAGTTGATTTAATTTATCGTGAGTTATTCGAAAGATTGGCCTTTGAATATCAAAATTTTCACTTTACGCCTGTATTATCTAAGCCCGACACAAATTGGGATGGTGCAAATGGTTATGTCCAGCAGGTAATCGATAATTCAATAGACACTCTGGGAGATTTAAATCAGATCCAGTTTTATTTGTGTGGCCCCAAACAGATGATGTTAGAAACCATATCAATGCTGAAAAAGCACGGTGTAAAAGACTCTGCCATTTTATGTGATGATTTTTCTAATTAAGCATTAAAGTTACCTTATAACTCAAGTTAAAATATAAAAGGGGGCAACTCCAATTTAATTGCTGTTTCGCAGTAAGCGTAACTCGAACCACACAACCGGCCAAGATAATTGACG
>NZ_JAYMEU010000062.1:0-2814 GCF_037029575.1 Alteromonas sp. CH_MED4-4
CCACCTCCGCAGCCATTTATTGGTGTGGTCTACAGAGGATTATGTCTTTTTAGAGGGGAAAATCCCTAGAACCCCATATTCTCTCTCTTTAAAACCATCATTCCGCATAGAAAATTACCCACTCAGCGAGACTTAAAATTTCGTAATCGCGCCGTGTTACCGCAGGTAAAGTGGTTCTGCATCAAAGTGACACAACAAAGAGTAAGGACATTTCAAACTCGCACTTCGGGAAGGTCTGGCAAGTTCCGTAGCTTCGTCCTGGGAATTTGAAAGGGAACAGCCACTCCTGGATTCTCACGTTTCGCTAGGAGACTTGCTAGCGCCCTCTGAGTGGGCAATCATCTAGTTCATAAGCATTTTTGTTAAATAGATTTTATTCTTCGAATTTTTTGTTGATAAAAAAACAATTATATATATCATATACGAACCATTATCATTTGTATTTAGAGTATTAAAGGGTAAATTTATGAGAAATGTAAGTAGAGTATCTAAATTGGGTAAAGCGATAGCATTTGCACTAGCGGGACTGTCGAGCGCGTCCGCAATGGCGGCTATAGCGCCAGACGATATTGAGCGTATCACCATTAGTGGAAATAGCGATTCAACATTTCCACGCACCATGGCTGCCGTTGATTCTGGCAAAATCTTTGAGGGCAAAAAGACCTCAGTGGTAGAGCTTGATGAAATGCCTAACTTCATTGAGCCAAACTTAAGACAGATGTTTTCTACGCTGCCGGGGCTCTTCGTTTCAGATCAAGCCATCCCCAGTTTTTACAATGTGAACTACCGCGGCTTAGGAAACCCTCATGAGTCTGAGTTCGTGGGCTTTTTTCAAAACAATATTCCCCTAGCCGCAGACCTTTTCGGATACCCTACCATCTACTACATGCCGCCAGCACAGCGTATTGAGCGCATAGAATTCGTTCGCGGCGGGTCGGGTTTAATTTACGGTCCACAAATAGGGCCGACGGTAAACTTTATTACCAAGCGCGCAGAAGTAGGCCGCGATACGGGCTTTCGAACCGATCAAGCACTCGGGAGCAATGGGCTATATAGCACTTATAATGAGTTTGCCACTTCAACTGGAGACTTCGGTTTCTTTGCATCGGTAGACCACCGTTCGGCCGACGGCCCTCGAGATAATGAAGATTTCGATGTAACATCAGGCCACGTTAGTGTGGCTTATGAAGGGTTTGACGACATTCGCCTTGGTTTCGAACTTGATGTATACAACTCAGACTCTGGTGAAGCAGGTCGTTTGAGTACGACGGAATTTGAACAAGACCGCAATCAAACATTAACCCCATTCAATCGTGTTGAGATAGAACAAGTACTGGCTAATTTTACTTTTGCGCAGAAGATTAGCGATAGTGCGACGCTTGACGCGAATGTCTGGTATTCATACATGGACCGCTTTAGTCGCCGTTCTGGGCAATTTTCTGAGCCTGAGAATGAGCCTGCTACCACAAATATTGATCAACAAGAATTCGATAATTGGGGCTTCGACGCCCGTTATGCGCAAGCCTGGGGCGACAACAATGTGCTGACTGTGGGGACAACCTCTTACTGGGGAGATAGCCCAAGAACTCGTCACGTCAGTAGCGATATTCGCTCTAACCAACAGAACGCCGCTGACTTGCTATTCGATCAAGACCGTAAAATGACGTATAACGCCGTATTTATCGAAAATTTATTCAAATTCGATAAATTGAGTGTGGTACCTACCCTACGTTATGAGCGCGTTAATTACGACTTAGAAGAGTTGACTAAAAATCCAAGTCTAAACCGAGATCCTATCGACGTAGACGAGACTGAAAATGAACTGCTACTCGGTCTTGGCATGATGTATCAGCTCAACGAAATCAGTGAGCTTTATGCAAACGTTTCTGAATCTTATCGCCCTCAACGATTTGATGATTTGGCCAACCCCAATTCAGAACTCGCCAGCTCAAATGGCCCCGATGTTTCTAGTGCAATGAACTATGAATTTGGTTACCGCGCCATGCCTGTTGATGGTCTTGTACTTGACGTGAGTGCGTTTAGAATCGACTTTGACGACAAAATTGAAACTATTCAGGTAAATATCGCTGACATAGAGCGAGTGAACTCTGGCGACTCTCGCCATCAAGGCGTAGAGTTTAGCGTCGACTACGACCTTTTTGCGGGTCGTGCTGACGAAAGTTTTAGAATTTTTGCCAATGGCTCGTTGCTTGATGCCGAAATCGTCTCTTCCCTTAACGAGAGCCTGGTTGGAAATACCACCGCTTTTGCACCGGAGTATCTTTTACGCGCCGGGTTTATATACAACACGGAAAAGCTTGATGTCGCGCTTACTGCGACAATGGTAGACGAGCAATTTTGGCAAGACTCGAATGCGTCTAGAGGAACAGGCATCGATGAAATAGCCGCGCTAATTCCTTCCTATGAAGTTGTTGACCTGACCGCTGAATATCGTATCGATTCGCAATGGGCAGTATATGGAGGCATTAATAACCTTTTAGACGAGAACTATTATTCTCGCGTGAGAAATGATGGTATCGAACCTGCCCTCGAAAGAACCGTATTTGCAGGCGTACGCTTTCAAATGTAAATAGCAAAATTGTAAGCAAGCAGGGGCGATAACTTGGCCCTGCGGTGCGCGCTTATAACCAGCGTCTTTTCAGACCACCTCCACACTTCAACATGTAATAAAATCGCTCTTTACGACCATTTCTTTTTGTTTTACCTCGCCGTTAAAGGGGTTCTAGGGATTTTCCCCTCTAAAAAGACATAATCCTCTGTAGACCACACCAATAAATGGCTGCGGAGGTGGGT
>NZ_JAYMEU010000063.1:0-2805 GCF_037029575.1 Alteromonas sp. CH_MED4-4
TAACTTAGACAGAAGTCAAAAGGCTGTTTGGGGTTGTATGGTTAAGTGACGAAGCGTATACGGTGGATGCCTTGGCAGTTAGAGGCGATGAAGGACGTGTAAGTCTGCGAAAAGCTGTGGTGAGCCGACAAAATGCATTTGAGCCACAGATGTCCGAATGGGGAAACCCACCTATTTATAGGTATCGTTAACTGAATACATAGGTTAACGAGGCAAACGAGGGGAACTGAAACATCTAAGTACCCTTAGGAAAAGAAATCAACCGAGATTCCCCTAGTAGCGGCGAGCGAACGGGGAGCAGCCCTTAAGCTGTTTAGAATTTAGTGGAATCCTTTGGGAAGAGGAGCGATACAAGGTGATAGCCCTGTACACGACGGATTCTTTACAGTGAAATCGAGTAGGTCGGGACACGTGTTATCTTGACTGAATATGGGGGGACCATCCTCCAAGGCTAAATACTCCTAACTGACCGATAGTGAACCAGTACCGTGAGGGAAAGGCGAAAAGAACCCCTGTGAGGGGAGTGAAATAGAACCTGAAACCGTATACGTACAAGCAGTGGGAGCCCTTCGGGGTGACTGCGTACCTTTTGTATAATGGGTCAGCGACTTATATTTAGTAGCAAGGTTAAGTGAATAACGGAGCCGTAGCGAAAGCGAGTGTTAACTGCGCGTTTAGTTGCTAGGTATAGACCCGAAACCCGGTGATCTAGCCATGAGCAGGTTGAAGGTTGAGTAACATCAACTGGAGGACCGAACCCACTAACGTTGAAAAGTTAGGGGATGACTTGTGGCTGGGGGTGAAAGGCCAATCAAACCGGGAGATAGCTGGTTCTCCCCGAAATCTATTTAGGTAGAGCCTCGGACGAATTCCATTGGGGGTAGAGCACTGTTAAGGCTAGGGGGTCATCCCGACTTACCAACCCTTTGCAAACTCCGAATACCAATGAGAACTATCCGGGAGACACACGGCGGGTGCTAACGTCCGTCGTGGAGAGGGAAACAACCCAGACCGCCAGCTAAGGTCCCAAAATATTGCTAAGTGGGAAACGATGTGGGAAGGCATAGACAGCTAGGAGGTTGGCTTAGAAGCAGCCACCCTTTAAAGAAAGCGTAATAGCTCACTAGTCGAGTCGGCCTGCGCGGAAGATGTAACGGGGCTAAGCAATATACCGAAGCTGCGGCAGCACGTTTACTTGCTGGGTAGGGGAGCGTTGTGTAAGTGGATGAAGGTGAGTTGTAAAGCTTGCTGGACATATCACAAGTGCGAATGCTGACATGAGTAACGATAATGGGAGTGAAAAACTCCCACGCCGGAAGACCAAGGTTTCCTGTCCCATGCTAATCAGGGCAGGGTAAGTCGGCCCCTAAGGCGAGGCAGAAATGCGTAGTCGATGGGAAACGGGTTAATATTCCCGTACTTATATAATCAGTGATGGAGGGACGGAGAAGGCTAGGCAAGCTTGGCGTTGGTTGTCCAAGTGAAAGTGAGTAGGCTGAAGACTTAGGTAAATCCGGGTTTTCAAGGCCGAGACACGAGACGAGCTCCCAAGGGAGTGAAGTTGTTGATGCCCTGCTTCCAGGAAAAGCTTCTAAACTTATGATTATATGAACCGTACCCCAAACCGACACAGGTGGTCAGGTAGAGAATACTAAGGCGCTTGAGAGAACTCGGGTGAAGGAACTCGGCAAAATTGTACCGTAACTTCGGGAGAAGGTACGCCTCTGTTTGTGAACACTTCGCGTGGTAAGCAAATGGAGGCCGCAGTGACCAGGTGGCTGGGACTGTTTATTAAAAACACAGCACTCTGCAAACTCGTAAGAGGACGTATAGGGTGTGACACCTGCCCGGTGCCGGAAGGTTAATTGATGGGGTTAGTTTTCGGACGAAGCTCTTGATCGAAGCCCCGGTAAACGGCGGCCGTAACTATAACGGTCCTAAGGTAGCGAAATTCCTTGTCGGGTAAGTTCCGACCTGCACGAATGGTGTAACCATGGCCACGCTGTCTCCACCCGAGACTCAGTGAAATTGAAATCGCAGTGAAGATGCTGTGTACCCGCACCTAGACGGAAAGACCCCGTGAACCTTTACTACAGCTTGGCACTGAACATTGAACCTACATGTGTAGGATAGGTGGGAGGCTTTGAAGCACAGTCGCTAGATTGTGTGGAGCCGTCCTTGAAATACCACCCTTGTATGTTTGATGTTCTAACATTGTTCCCTTATCGGGAATGTGGACAGTGTCTGGTGGGTAGTTTGACTGGGGCGGTCTCCTCCCAAATAGTAACGGAGGAGCACGAAGGTTAGCTAATCACGGTCGGACATCGTGAGGTTAGTGCAATGGCATAAGCTAGCTTAACTGCGAGACAGACACGTCGAGCAGGTACGAAAGTAGGTCATAGTGATCCGGTGGTTCTGTATGGAAGGGCCATCGCTCAACGGATAAAAGGTACTCCGGGGATAACAGGCTGATACCGCCCAAGAGTTCATATCGACGGCGGTGTTTGGCACCTCGATGTCGGCTCATCACATCCTGGGGCTGAAGTCGGTCCCAAGGGTATGGCTGTTCGCCATTTAAAGTGGTACGCGAGCTGGGTTTAGAACGTCGTGAGACAGTTCGGTCCCTATCTGGTGTGGGCGTTGGATGATTGATGGGAGCTGCTCCTAGTACGAGAGGACCGGAGTGGACGAACCGCTGGTGTTCGGGTTGTCATGCCAATGGCATTGCCCGGTAGCTATGTTCGGAACGGATAACCGCTGAAAGCATCTAAGCGGGAAGCCGGCCCAAAGATGAGTCATCCCTGA
>NZ_JAYMEU010000064.1:0-2672 GCF_037029575.1 Alteromonas sp. CH_MED4-4
ATACTCCTCCACAGTCTCCTATTGGCGGCATGTACAGAGGATTATGTCTTATTAGAGGGGAAAATCCCTAGAACCCCATGTTGGGACAACACAGTGGTTGAACGCTTCTTTGGTAGCCTGAAACATGATTGGCTGCTCAAGGTACATCAACCGACACGGGCTCACATGAAACAGGATGTCGCGGCTTACATGAAGTATTACAACCTGGATCGTCTGCACTCTTCGAAAGGTGATTTGTCACCGGTGGAGTACGAGAAATTAGCAAATTAAAGTGTCCGGTTTTATTGACCAAAAACTGTTCGAAACTTACAATAAAAAAATCGTCCATATTAACTTCAGTCAAACTAAATAAAAATTCTATGAGACAGTAAGTTAAGTTGGAAATCGCTTAAATTCCGCTGCCCGCCATACTCCATTGAGCATTAGCGATCAGCGTCTTTCTACTTAGGTATATATGAATCAAGTCCAGTCTCTTTTATTACCCAGCATTTTAACGGACAAAGAAAAATTACACCAAGCTAATCTAACCCTTTATTTTTGCTTGATTCTTGTACCTGCGTCATTGTTCTATTCCTTCTTTTACTCGTATCTAGGCGCGCCCAATGGCTCAACAGCCGTCTTAATTGCGGCAGCCCAGTTTGTATTTAACTTAGTTTTACTAAAAACAGGAGCTGTTCATCTAGCCGCCTCATCAACAATATTCTGCTTGTTCTGGATTCAAACTTATTTGCTTTACACCAATGGGGGTATTTCCGCTGGGAATGCTCCTTGGTTGTTAGTCATTTGCGCTATTGCTGTTTTTCTATGCGGACTTAAAGAAGGTGCCGCATGGGGACTAGCTATTGCATTATCAGTTGTGGCTATTTATTTTCAGCAAGTATCAGGCAATCTACCAGAGCCTGAACTGAACCCTAACGGATTAGAAGGAGCTCGGACGATTTTGCTCGTGGGAGCCATTCTTACCAACTTGGTTATGGTTGGCTTGATGGAATCTCAGAGGGTGTCCAGCAAAAAAAATTCTGAAGCTTCGTTAGTGAAAGCAGAAGCATCTCGACTTGAAGCAGAAAGCAAAGAAAAAATCATGTCCGAGTTGATAGATAATGCTGAAAGAAATGCACACCTATTAGCGGCTGCGACTGAAGAGCTGTCAGCCATTACCTTATCTATTAAAGATAACACCATCACATTAGATAATCGTGCCTCTCAACAGGTTAACGCCTCTGAGAGTACGAATCATATTTTGAATACTGTTTCATCCAATGTTCAGTTATGTTCTACAAAAGTCATCGAAGTTAATGGGATCGTTCAAACCACCAAAGAAAGTGCTTCCAGTGGTCAAAAAGCGATTCAACAAACCATTGAATCCATGACTAAAATCAAATCCAGTAATGAAGAAATCAATCGTGCAACCGCTAAAATATCAGGAATTGCAGAACAAACTAACCTGTTAGCATTAAATGCGGCAATTGAAGCAGCAAGAGCAGGTGAACAAGGTCGCGGCTTTGCAGTGGTAGCAGATCAAGTTAGAACTTTAGCTACCCAAAGCAATATTACTGCTAAAGAAATCCAGGACAGCCTCACACATGCAACTTCAAGTATCGATGAGGGAGCCTCAGTTGTTGAAAATGCTGGGGCCCAACTATTTAAAATTTTGCAGGCCGTTGAGGAAATCTATCAACAGTTTAGTGAAGTAAAAATGTATATGCAGCAAAGTGATTCTGGTTTAGTTGAGATTACTGAATCAGTAAGGGATCTCACTCAACTTGCGATTGAAAATCAAGAGAGCACAAAGGTTGTCGAACTAAATTCGGCACATATTGTAGAGACCACAAAAAGCCTTAGTGAAATGGCGGTCGGTCTACAAGAAGCCGTTACTTTAAAAAAGAAGTAATTCAGATTATTCAAGCTGACTACAACTTCCAGTTAAGGAACCTCTGATCTTCCCCTGAATTCCTGGACACTTAGCTTGCCGATTTATATCGGATTTCAAACTCTTCAGGAGACTGATGCCCAAGGTGGCTGTGCAGTCGAACTCGATTATAAAATACCTCTATATAATCAAACAAGTCGGCTCGTGCTTCATCCCTCGTCGCGTATATTTTTCGTTTCACTCGTTCTGTTTTAAGTGAGTGGAAGAAACTCTCAGCAACCGCATTATCCAAGCAGTGTCCACGCCGACTCATGCTGCTGGTTAAGTTGTTTGCTTTTAAAAACGCTTGGTAATCCTCGCTGGTATATTGGCTACCTTGGTCGCTGTGCACTACCACACGTGATTTTGGTTGCCTGCGCCAAACGGCCATGAGTATTGCTTTGATTACGATTTCACGCTTCATCGTTGGCTGCATTGACCAACCAATCACTTTACGAGAGAACAGATCTACAACCACGGCTAAATACAGCCAACCTTCATACGTTTTGATATAAGTAATATCTGTGACCCACGTATTATCAGGCTCAGCCACCACAAATTGTTGCTGTACATGATTCTCTGAAATGACAGGTGGCGCTGAAGGCTTAAAGTAGCGCCGCTTATAGCCTAGATTAGCTTTCAGCTTGGCTAACCTCATTAGTCGGGCTACACGGTTTTCACCATTAGGGGTTCTAGGGATTTTCCCCTCTAAAAAGACATAATCCTCTGTACATGCCGCCAATAGGAGACTGTGGAGGTGGGT
>NZ_JAYMEU010000065.1:0-2532 GCF_037029575.1 Alteromonas sp. CH_MED4-4
TTTTATTATCGAGTTCGAGGAACGCCTCGAAAAGCATATTAACTAATGGCAGTTACACAGAATCTGTTACAGGCTCTATAGGATTAGTGTTCGGTATAGGTGAATAGTCAAAATTAAACAGCTTTGCTTCCGATATTTTCCCTTCTGAAATCGCTTGCTCGAAACGCTTTCCAACAGTTTTAGCTGCATTTACTGCAATGTCTCTAACTTCGCTGTTTCGATCATTTACGTCGAAGCTTTCCAGCAGCCTGAAAATATCTTCAGCTTGACTACTCAGTGATAGCGCCTGAGTAGAAACATCAGTGAGGTCGTGCTCTAATTTTTCTGTCGTCGTGTGCAACTGAAGTATATTGGTACTTATACCTGCGCTATGTTCTGCATTATTTTCTACCATTGCTTGCATAGCGCCCATCGATTCCCGAGCTTTTGTAGAGAGCATACTGGAGTGTGAGATAGCTTCTTCGCTCTCCTTTAATTTCACATTCATGTTATCACTAGAGTTTAGCACCGTTTCCATTGTAGCCACTGCGGCCTGGCTACTTGTATTCATATCCTGCAGCAAACTTTCTATTCCAGACGTGGCATAGGTTGTTTTCTTGGCAAGCTCGCGTACTTCATCAGCAACGACGGCGAAACCACGTCCTTGATCTCCCGCTCTTGCAGCTTCAATAGCCGCATTAAGCGCTAGCATATTTGTTTGATCGGCTAATTGGTTAATGGTGTTTGTTATTGTACTTATTCCCTCGGCCTTACTTTTTAATGTAGTAAGCGCTTCAGATGACGCATTTATGTTTTTAACCAGCTGCTGTTGCTGGCTTAATACTTCTTTTAACGACGTACTTCCGAACTGCGTTTTCTCGTCAGATTCATTCATAGAAGATGCAGCATTCTTGGCAAGATCATCTAACCGAGTTGAGGAGACTTCTAACTGTTGGAGTCTACCGCTCATCTCGCCGATGTTCGCGACTTGCTCATTAAATGCTTTTGATAACTGTTCTAAAAAGAAAGAGATAGAAGCACCACCAATTGCAATGTTACTCGCGGCATGACTAACTTTCGTTGCATCATTGCTGTGTGCACTGTTCTTATAATCGTCAGTTAGAACAGTTTTACTAGCGGCTATATTTTGGTTTTGAAACATCTTCTCAATAATAAAAGCCGCGAAAAGGATAGTAAGAAACGTAGCAACCGTAGAGATTAGTAGATGTGAAGTAACAAAAGACATCACTACATTAACGAGACCAGCAATAACAGCTAAAACTAAATACTTCATTAGGCGCACTTAACATTTTATTAACACCTCAAAAATGTAAAGCGTTTTAAACCAATTATCCATAAGCGGATAGTATTAGTTATGGGGTCAGAGTACTTTATTAAGTGAGCATTGCATTCATTAGCAAATGAAATAAACGCTTCAAGGTACGAGTTGTCAGATTAATGAAGTGAGTAGATTGACTCTACCCCATTAGTAATGGGGTCAGAGTACTTTATTGGCTGAGTATTGTATTCATAGTAAATAAAATAAACACTTCAAGGTACATGTTGCCTCACTCGTAAGGAGTCTACTTTACTTAGACTCTATCGCTTATAAAGGCTTTTTTATTACTAACTGTTATCTGGTACTAACTCGTTAAGGTGCAAAACCATCCAACCGTTAATATAAATATTTCGAGGCCGCCTAGCATCGTAAATGGCACCAGAAGTAACCAAGTCATTTACTTTTGTTTTGCTAAGCACAAGGTTATCAACACGATAGTAATTGCGCAGTAATAACGCTTTATCAAATTTCGCATGTTGACTCGGCGAGACAGGTGTTGTGTGAGCAATGTTTCCGACTTTAAAAGTAAGAGTATCATCATCAACACTAAGTAATTTCAGGGGGACATAGCGAAATCGAGCATCCGATGAAGGATCTATAGCTCTATAATCAATATAGAAAAAGTCATTTTTCTGAGGATTAGCCAAGACCCGCTCTTTTTCACTATTTTCAATAAATGCATTACCAACAAAGAAGAATGCTATTAGAAGAAAGCAAACAAGTTCTGCATGCAGCTTTAATAGAGCGGCCACTGGTTCAAGTTGAAAATTACCCCGCAAATAAGCTGGGTTATTATTGAATGGTAAGGCTGACATACAAACTTCCTAGCTGTTTAGTGTTTTTATACCATACCGATTATTTTTCAACCTGTCGCTTTTTCTATACATTCAAACAAGTCCACAGCATTGATCCCTCGAATAATGGGGTCAGAGTACATTTCTCTAATAAGGTGTGCTGGCGAATTAGAGTACTTCTCCCACACTGTTATGAAATCACGCATGGTTAAATTCGTTTTTTCAAAAAAGTACTCTGACCCCTTTATTATCTTTAGCTGCTTAAATGTGTGAGCTATTTGTGCAATGCGACCTAGCACTGGCTAAGCATTAAAAGCGGCCGAAGAGTAACTCGCCTTAATTCTGGGGTCAGAGTACATTTCTCTAATAAGGCATGCTGACGAATTTCAGAGTTTCTCCCCCACAGTTTTGAAATCACGT
>NZ_JAYMEU010000066.1:0-2435 GCF_037029575.1 Alteromonas sp. CH_MED4-4
GCGCCAGCAGGTGATCATAGATGTACTTGGCACATTATACCAAGAGATTTATTCCTGAATTTGATGCGGAATGTCGGATAAATTCTGCCTACTTCAGTCAACGTCGAGCAGAGCTTAGGCGCGAAGCTGAAGATAATGACACGAGCTTTGCTCTAGCGGTGCCTCAGTCGGCCACCGCGCAGCAAACCTTGCAGCTTCGTCTTGGCCAAACCGAATTGGTGTTGCCGTTGTCGGTATCACCGCGTTGGGTCGCGCAATTGGTCAAAGAGCTCAGCGCATGAAGATGTTCGTTGAGCCACCGGCAATCTACTTACACAAGGCGCCGGTCGACTTTCGTAAAAGCATTAATGGCTTGAGTGCCATTGTAGAGAGTGAAATGGCGCTCTCACCGTTCAGTGGTGCGCTATTTATTTTTTGCAATCGCCAACGCGATAAGCTCAAGGCTCTGTATTGGGATAAAACAGGCTTTTGCTTGTGGTACAAGCGTCTTGAGAAAGCCAGGTTCAAATGGCCGAAAAAGATGTCAGGCAGCACCATTTCCCTGACTGAGCAGCAATGGGCATGGCTTTTGGATGGCCTGGATATTACCCTGATGAAAGGCCATCAACCACTGCATTTTAGCTCGATAATATGATCGTTTTTTTCATATAGGGATCAAGCATAAATCATGATTTTTCGATCACTAATCGGTCTAAGAAAGCCTTTATCTGTTGCGGCTTAGCGCCGTTTTATGCGGTATAATGACCGCATGAAAAAGATTGATGCAAACACACTTCCAGACGATGTTGAAGCACTCAAAGCTATGCTGCTTGAGCAGCAGGCTGAGAAGGCTCGCCTGCAACAAGAAAGTGAGCGCTGGAAGCGTGACTTCTATCAGTTATTTGAAAAATGGCAGCTTGAGCTGAAAAAGCGTTTTGCGGCCAGTGCTGAAGGTCTTCCGGGTCAAGGCGACTTGTTCAACGAAGTGGAAGACATCCTCAATCCTGATGAGGAAGAGGTCGCTGCCGAGCAACACGTTGCCTACACCCGAAAACTATCGCGCCGTGCCAGACTCGATGCATCATTGCCGCGTAAAGAAGTCATTCACGATATCAGCGATGACGATAAAACCTGCGAATGCTGTGGCACGGACATGCATCGCATGGGCGAGGATGTCAGCGAGAAGCTCGACTTCATCCCGGCTAAGATGCAGGTGACTCGACATATTCGACCTAAATACAGCTGCCGCACTTGTGAGCAGCAAGGCACTGAAACCAGGATAAAGCAGGCACCGGTGCCGGCAAGCATGCTGCCAAAAAGCATCACTACGCCAAGCTTACTGGCCCAAATCATTACAGCGAAGTTCCAGTATGGCCTGCCGCTGTATCGCCAGGAAGCCATGTTCAAGCAGTTCGGCGCCGATATCAGTCGCCAGACCATGAGCCGTTGGTTGGTAGCGGTGAGTCAAAAACTTGAGCCACTGTACCAGCGCATGCATGACCTTCTCGTGCAACAGCCGGTGCTGTGGGCGGACGAGACAACAATAAAAGTCATCCAGTCTGAGAAAAGAAAATCCTACATGTGGGTGTATGGTTGCGGCACAGATAAGCCGCCGCCCGGTAATACCTCATCACCACCCAACATCGTACTGTATGACTACCAGGATGGTCGCGGCGGGTCACATCCGAAGGACTTCCTGCAGGGTTACCGTGGACCATTGCAAGTGGACGGCTATCAAGGTTACGAGCAAACTGATGCTATCCTTGCCGGTTGCTGGGCACATGCCAGACGTAAGTTCGTGGACGCCAAAACCGTGCAGGGGAAAAAGAAAACCGGTAAAGCCGATGTTGCGATTGCGTTTATTCAAAAGCTGTATCGTGTTGAACGGCTGATGGCTGATAAGTCAGCGGATGAGCGTTTGCATGCACGGCAAAGCGAATCCGCAGCTGTAATGAGCGACTTGAAAGAGTGGCTTGATACGCAGTTAAACCAAGTGCCACCGACGAGCGTGATAGGCAAAGCCGTGCAATATACATTGAACCAATGGTCGAAGTTGCAAGTGTATTTAACCGACGGACGCATTAATATCGATAACAACCGCGCCGAGCGCGCTATCAAACCGTTCGTGATTGGTCGCAAAGCTTGGCTGTTTGCCAATACCTACGGTGGAGCGGATGCCAGTGCGGTGCTGTACAGCTTGGTAGAAACCGCCAAAGCCAACGGCCTGCAACCGATTGACTACCTGATGAGCCTGTTCAAGCAGTGGCCACTCATTAACGACAGCGATAATATCGACCACTTACTTCCCTGGAATATCGAGCTCACACCCTAGCGTCAATTATCTTGGCCGGTTGTGTGGTTCGAGTTACGCTTACTGACCAGCGCTCCGGGCGGCTGCGTTTTTGTTGCTCATATAATGCAGCGCGTGCCGCTAATATGGCGTTATCTTCACCACG
>NZ_JAYMEU010000067.1:0-2024 GCF_037029575.1 Alteromonas sp. CH_MED4-4
TTTTATTATCGAGTTCGAGGAACGCCTCGAAAAGCATATTAACTAATGGCAGTTACACAGAATCTGTTACAGGCTCGTCTCTCAGTGAATGACAACGAAGAGCTGTTTGAGGATTTAGCTATCGATAGAACTCCCTTCAAACAGTTATTTTTCCTCATGCTTTCTCACTATGACTTATTCACTCCATACATGTATCACATAGATTGTGAAGAATTAAGTCAAGAGTTAAGCATTGCACAAGAGACTATAGTAAAAATACTAAACCATTTTTCACTCGAAAGCGGTGAACTTGCTACCCACAATCAGGATTTCATATTTCTTGATAACCCTATCTGGACAAGACCTATATTCCAAAGAGAGTCAGAGTACTTCTGTCCACTCCCACAAGTGTTTTTTAGTTTCTCCTTGAACAGTCTAGACAATCTAATCGAAGGTTATGATAAAGACAAACTTCATGAAAGAAGAGCGCTATATCTAGAAGAAAAGATAGAAGAGATAGTAAAAACGAGGTTTCCTGAATCTCATACAATCTCCGGAATACAATGGGATTTCGAGGGAAAAACATTTGAGACAGACCTAATCACCTTCATAGATTCTCATGCACTAATAATAGAGGCCAAATCACACAATATTACCAAGCCAGCTTTGAGAGGTGCTCCGGATCGAATCAAAAAGCACTTCAAAGAAATTTATATTGATCCTAGCATTCAGTCATTTAGGTTTGCTGAAAAGATTAAAGAATTAATCGAAAATCCGGATACGAATGACCCATTAATCGACAAACTACCAATCGACATTTCAAAAATTAACAAAGTTATTCGAGTTTCAGTTTCGCTAGAGGATTTTGCCACTTTACAAACTAATCTGAAATTATTCGAAGATACTGGCTGGCTACCAGATGGATATGAGTCATGCCCTTCAACCAATTTAGCTGATTTTGAGACAATATTTGATTTGCTAGAGCACCCAGTACAAATACTCCACTATTTAGAAAGACGAAGCATAATTCAAAGGCAATATAATCTTATGGGAGACGAGCTAGATTATTTGGGGCTTTACCTATCGACGTTTTTAGCTTTAGGAAACTTTAGTGATTATGCCACAGATCACGTTATAGATATTAGCGGAATGTCTGATTCTATAGACAGTTACTATCAGGCTAAAGATGCCGGTGTATCAATCCAAAAGCCTAAACCTAAAACATCTAAATTATTCACTGAGATATTCAACCAACTCGAAAAACGCTCAACCCCAAGGTGGACGGAAATAGGTTGCATACTAAATATGTATGTACCTGAAGACCAAGTTCAATTGAGCAATATGATAAAAAGTTTGTCCAAGAGAGTGCACCACACTTGGCAACAAGTAGGTCACAAGAACATGATTATTTTATGCCCTCATGAGTCTTCTGAATATTCTCTCGCTGTCGTTTTATACAAGGATGCTAATAAACAATTAAGAGATAAATTCATCAACGAAGCATCAGTACAAGCCTTGGAACCTGATCATGTAAAGCAATGCTTATTAATTGCAAAGAACATTGATGACAACGAAATAGCATACCATTTGATTGGATTGTTTGAGTCCAGATAGCTAAAAGCCCACTTAAATAAACGACACTTTTATTTATTGTAATGATACGCTGCAATCTAAAGGGTGAGGTGCGTGCTACGTCATCCCCCCCTGAGATTGTGGGTACGAAAATACCTAACGATGGAGTATATATAAACCTACGACATCTCTTGATGACTTACCTCTGAGGTTAGCCTTATCAGGTTGAGAAGTAGACGTACAACGTGTCCTTCTTCCTTTATTCAACACATCATCAATCATTTCTACTTCAGATACTTCAACTTCATTATTATTCCAATCGAATCCAAATTTGTTTACGTCCTTGGGCGCAGACCTAAATGAAAGATTCCCCGTTTTTTCACTTTCAACTTTTACAGCCGTCATTCCGCACCTAATTAACTGATTTATTTTTCTTGACACCGATCCCCCATTTTGATCTATTACTCATCTTT
>NZ_JAYMEU010000068.1:0-1951 GCF_037029575.1 Alteromonas sp. CH_MED4-4
ATTGGCGACCAGGGTCATGGCCGTGATCCCTTTATTGGTACCGAAGTACTTCGAGGAATACCGGGTTTTAAACGTTTCCAGATGCGTTTCGAATTTCTGACCATCCGCACTGGCGTGCAGTTGGTCTTCCTGAATATGGTAGTGGCGCCAGCGGGTGCCCGAACGATTTTTCATGATCACATTGCGATTATCTCCCTCATCAATATGGCGCGCCACTTCGTTTAGTGAGCTTTCCAGCCGGTGTTGTTTCTCCTGTAACAATGCGTCAACAGGTTGTTTTAGTCTGTCCAGCGTTGATGACTCCAGCAGTGTATCTTGCGATGTTTGCGGGATCAGGTCATCTTCCAGTGCCCGGTATTTGGTGACATTTGACAGATAAATACGTCCGTTCAGTCGTGAAGTTAACTGCCGGTAGAGCAGCCATTCATAACGTTGCGGGTTAACGTTATCCTGTTTCACCAGCCATGGGAGGTGCTTTTTGGGGATAAGCGACGTATCCATTGTCGTCAGTGGTTCACCGGATGCGATTTCCGTTTGCATCTTTTGAAGTTGGGCTACAACATCTTCTGAGCCGTTACCGGCCTCACATTCAAGGCACAGGAACACCGGCCTTAATAGCTGTTCCAGAAGGTTGTGTTGTTCGTCATAATATTGCCACTGGTACTCTTCCACGGTCCGTTTTTGTTTTTTCAGATAAAGGCAAAGAGTCTGAATATCCCGATCATCCATCACTTTCAGTGCCTGTTTCCTGACCTCCGAGAAGGGTTGATTGTCATCAATATTCTCGTCCACAAACAGGTGAAGCAGCTCTGCCGCTTTCGTGACATTGTCCGCAGCTGACTGCCAGGACAAGAACACTGCTTGTTGTGCAAAGGCGTTGGCGGCTTCCTGTTGTTTTCGGATCTGGTAAACAAACCCGTCCGTCAGGCGCTCCAATGCAAGTTGTATGCGCTCTGTCAGATGACACAGCAACCACAGATGCTGCTGTGAGCGTTTAAAGCGCCGCACTTTACTGCCGTAGTAATTAATAAGTTCGCTGAAGTGTTGACGATTTTTTAGCGACAGATTGAGCCTGTCCACAACATCATTGATTTGCGTGTGCCATGGTGCTAACCGGTGGTAAATGGCAAGCTCTTTTTTAAGCTCAGGCACGGTCAGATTTTTGGCACCGCCCCTTAGATGGCTCAGACTCAGCCCGTCACCATTGGCGGTGATGCTGTCCAGAAAGATGTTGAGTTCGTTACTGGTAAGTTGATTCAGTTGGATCTTCAGGTCTTTTCTGACCTGTTGCCTTATGCGGCTTATCAGTCTCTGAAGTACAGTGTACTTAGGAATGGCTATGTGATGAGTGGCCAGGTATTCGATGGCTGCATCAAAGAGATGACGTGGCTCCAGCCAGGCGTTGCCAATCTGCACAAGGTGGTCGAACAAAGATTTGAAGTGCTGACTCTCCTCCCATTTACCATAACCAGAAAGGTCTAATACCTTTGCGTAGAGCCGATCTTTTTGTTTTTGTGAAGGTGTGAATGGCCTGAGACCCTTGCCGCCAGACAACGCTTTACTGATGAACGTTAAATCGTCAGTAACCTGCGAGTAAGCGACATAAGGATGACGGGCTTTGATTTGAAGTATCCCAAAATTGCGACAAAGTAACACTGATGAGCTCTGAGGCGAATTGACCTGCAAACTGCCAATTCAGCATCATTCAGAGTAAAATATAGACGTTGTTCTTCAACTGAAAAGATGGGTGGGGAATAAAGATCTAGCTGTTCTGCACTCGTGAGAATAGAAATTTCGTTTTTAATGGCCATACCAGGGCTGTTCCGTATGAAGATGTACGTTATTCACCTAATTTGGCACATTTTTTAACAGTAACCCACCTCCACAGTCTCCTATTGGCGGCATGTACAGAGGATTATGTCTTTTTAGAGGGGAAAATCCCTAGAACCCC
>NZ_JAYMEU010000069.1:0-1682 GCF_037029575.1 Alteromonas sp. CH_MED4-4
ATGATCACCTGCTGGCGCTCCTGTTTGTCTGTGATTACGGGGGGAGAGTCACCAATACTGACTTCGTGGATCCCACTAAAACACAGAAATACCCATCGTGCCGTTGGCTTCTGGGACGGTTTCTTTTTCATGTCAGGGAAGTATTGTTGTCTTTCTTTTAATGACGTTCGGATCCGGTGTTCAAGGGCGGCGTATATCATCAGACTGCACGTCATCACCATGAGCAGCGCTTCAATCCTTTCCGGTTTCTTTAGAAACAGTGAGGATGTCAGGAATTCCGGACTTTTGAGAAAACGAAATCCCCGCTCAACATGTTGCTGGGATTTGTAGGTATCTAACAATGTCTGCATACTGAGTTCCCCGCTACAATCATTGGTTGCGAGGATAAACATCCCAGTTTGCGCCTGAGCTATTCCAACTTTATCCAAACAGGTGGCTATCAGCCCATCGAGTTGGTATTCATAGTATGCTGGCTGTTGTCCTTTTTTGGGGCGACCTTTACCTAAGAACACGGGGTGGGCTATACAGTCAAACTCACTGATGCGGGTTGTTTTTAACGTCTTGCTAAAGACTTTCATTGCCGTCTCGGCATCGGTCTGGCAGGCAAAGCGTTGCTTACACAATTTAATAAATTGCTTGTGCTCTTTTTCACTGCTTTTAAGTAAATTGCGGGCCAGCGTCTGCTGCTCCCGTTTAGTCGCCTGCTCACTGCGCAGAATCAACCATTTCTGTTTCACTCCGGCATAGTCTGCATCCACCCAACAACCGTGGTAACCGTTACCCATGGCAGTGAGACTGGCTTCCGTCACGTTGCTTACGTGCTGCCTGGCGTCTTTGATGGTCATGGGGACTCGTGAAATAAACAATTGGTTCTGTGTTGCCAGGGCAGTGATAGATTCTTCGGTATAAAGCGCCGCATCGGCAACAAAATATCGGCATTGTTGTGCGGCCTTTAAACACTGAATATGGTGACGGGTGACTTCTGCAAAAGCTTTCTGGTCATTCGTATTGCCACTTAAAGCCTGCATATAGACAGGGATACCGGCTTGATTTTCACAAATCAGCTCCAGTATCACCTGGTTTAATTCTGGCCGGTGGTCCCGGCTGTAACCTTTAACCAGCTCAATGCGTTTAGTCTCGCTATCTTGTTCATCAACAGCGTATTCACCATCGACATGAAAACTGGTGATATCCAGGTGCACAGCGTTACTGGCTAACCCCAGAGTGTCGACCACTCGCTCAGCCATGACTTGATATAGCGACGACACGTCTGCTTCATAGAGGGCATCAAGACACCGACCAAGTACATCATCATTCAGGTGCTTGGCCTTTACACCCGGACCAATCAGGCGTTCAGTGGGTTTGTCAGCGAAAAAATCTGCAAACATGTGTAGGGTGCGACTGTGAAAACCCAAACCATTGAGAAGCATGGCGACAAAGGCTTCTCCATGAGTCACCTTATGCTCATTGTTTTTTGGGATAACCGCGTCAATCATCTTAGCGATACCAAGCTCCCGACACATACCGGATACTAAACCAAGATGGTCCATGCGTTTGATAGTTAACCCTGATAGGGAGGAAGTAGAAATAGCCATTTTGCTGCACCCAAAGATGAGTAATAGATCAAAATGGGGGATCGGTGTCAAGAAAAATAAATCAGTTAATTAGGTGCGGAATGACGG